>CBIMJC010000049.1:0-17121 GCA_966244125.1 uncultured Rheinheimera sp. | reverse complement strand
GTCAAAGAAAAAACTGCTGTGTTCAGTGCCTGTCCATGCATTATGACTGCCACCGTGATGATTAATAAAATGCTGATATTCGCCGGCGTCCGGATATTTCTCCGTGCCTAAAAAAAGCATATGCTCAAGGAAATGCGCTAAGCCCTGACGCTCCGCCGGATCATCAAAATGACCCACATTGACAGTGAGCGCCGCCGCACTTTTTTCTGCGTCCTGTTGATGCACCAGTAGAACCGGCAGGTCGTTGGGTAAAGTCAGCGCCAGGTACTGACGCTTATCGTTAGGGCTTTGCATTAACTGGCTTTTTTTCAATTTATGCCTCGTGACGGGAACCCTGAAAATACAGAATGCGAGGGTTCATCATAGCGATTAGGAATATAGTAACGCAATTTTATGCTTTATTAGCAGTTACTGTCGGCATTAACTTTCATTATCATAGCGCACTCTTTTCGCGAGTGTCGCGAAGTTGTAACTGGTAGCAACAATGGTTAATTTGGTTATTATGCGGCACGGTGAAGCTGAACCGCAGTACTTGAGCGACAGTGAACGACAGTTAACAGCAGCAGGTCAGGCCGAAGTCAGTGAAATGGCAGAGTGGCTGCATCACCACTATAGTGCATTTGACCGGATTTTCTCCAGCCCTTATCGCAGGACACAGCAAACTGCCGCACTTTTGCTGCAAAAAGGCCTGTCGGCGCAAGCTGTTGAACTCAATACGGATCTTGTACCTGATGGTAAGGCGCAGCTGGTCGTCGATTTTCTTGATCTGCTTTATGCGGAAAATCCGCAGGCCAAAATTCTATTGGTGTCGCATATGCCTTTGGTCAGCTTTTTAGTCGAAGCTTTTACCCGTAGTGGCCAGACGCCCATCTTTGATACTGCAGGGATGGCCTGTATTGATTACCATCAGCACAGGGGGATGTTATTGGAATATGCCTGCCCAAGCCTGCTGAATCTGGTGAAATCAGTATCCTGAAGCCTGGCTAAGTTGGAGTTTTTAACAACACCAGCAAAGCACCATCCCGGCCCCATTCAGTAGGGGCCGTGTGAAAAGCCCGCACATTAGGATGCTGTACTAACCAGTTTGGTACTCGTTTAGCCAGAATTCCCAGACCTTTACCATGCACCACACAAGCACAGTTAAAGTGCTGCTGTTCACAGTAGGCTAATAAGCCTGCCAATTCGGTTTTGGCTTGTTGTTGGGTTAAACCATGCAGATCCAGGATGACGGCGGGGCGGAATTCACCTCTTTTCAGTTGTTTAGCCAGTGTTGGATCATCACCACTCTGCACAAAAGCCAGGGTTTGACTGTCGCTGAAAAAACCTTCGTACTGATCTGAAAAGTAAAACAAATGGCTATCTGGACTGCTATTTGTTAAAGTGGCGGCCATTCTGACCTTGCCGGGCTGGCGGGCAAAAGGTATCTTGTCCTGCTGCAAGGGGCGTGCGCCTGTTACCGAGTCACGGAACAGCTGTTTTTCTTCATCAGGAAGATCTGAAACTGGTGTTTTTTTTCGCATGCCCGAAGTCTAACCAATCACTAGAGTAAAACACAATGACAGAGCATCAAAGCAGCCATCTGACTGCGGAAATTATCGACGAAGCCATCCGCGAGCTGCATTCTATCCACGACTGGTTACGCTGGTCTGTCAGTCAGTTTAACAAAGCTCATATCTATTTTGGCCACGGTACTGACAATCCCTGGGATGAAGCTGCTTTATTGCTGGCCCATAGTCTGGAACTGGCCCGTATTACAGAAAATCTGTTGCCACTTCGTATCACCAGCTCTGAAGCCAGAGTCTTTTGTGAATTGTTACTGCAACGTATTGAACAGCGTATTCCTGCTGCGTATCTGACTCAGCAGGCCTTTTTCTGTGGTTTGAGTTTTTATGTCGATGAGCGGGTGTTAGTGCCGCGTTCTCCGATAGGCGAGCTGATCAGCCGCAGCTTTGAGCCCTGGTTTAAAGATCATGAGCCAGCACGGATTTTAGATTTATGCACAGGGTGTGGTTGTATTGCGATAGCCTGTGCCAAACAGTTCCCCAATGCTGAAGTCGATGCGCTGGATATCAGTGAAGATGCGCTGGATGTAGCGATATTTAATATCGAACAACACGAGCTGGAGCATCAGGTGTTCCCTATGTTGTCCGATGGTTATGATGCCATTGCCGGTCAGACCTACGATTTGATTGTCACCAATCCACCTTATGTGGACGCCGAAGATATGGCCGACCTGCCGGATGAATACCACCACGAGCCGGAGCTTGGTCTGGCTTCAGGCCATGATGGTTTAGAGCTGACCCGCCGCATCCTGGCGCAGGCTGCAGAGCATTTAAAAGACGGTGGCTGGCTGATTTGTGAAGTAGGCAATAGCATGGTCGCGCTGCAACAGCTGTATCCGGATTTACCATTACAATGGCTGGAATTCGAACGGGGTGGTTTAGGTGTATTTGCCATCAGTAAAGCGGATTTGGTGAAACATCAGCATAGCCTGGAAGCATAGATTAAAGGCTTAATTCGTTAGAACAGAGAACAAGATTCAGGAGCAAAAGATGTCGGGGAATTCTATAGGCCAACTGTTTAAAGTGACCACCTTTGGTGAAAGCCATGGTCCGGCCATTGGTGGCATAGTGGATGGTTTGCCGCCCGGCTTAACGCTCGATCTGGAGCAAATTCAGCACGAATTAGACAGACGTAAACCCGGCACTTCCCGCTACACCACAGCGCGGCGGGAAGATGACATAGTCAAAATTTTATCCGGTGTGTTTGAAGGTGTCAGCACAGGCACCTCTATTGGTTTGCTGATTGAAAATACCGATCAGCGCTCACAGGACTATTCCGCTATTAAAGACTTGTTCCGCCCTGGCCATGCCGATTACACCTACTGGCATAAATTTGGTATTCGTGATTACCGGGGCGGGGGGCGTTCTTCAGCCCGTGAAACCGCAGTTCGTGTGGCTGCTGGTGCTATTGCCAAACAGTATTTAAAAGCTAAGTTTGGTATCGAAATCCGGGGCTACCTGGCGCAGCTTGGCCCAATCAAAGCGCAAAAGCTAGATTGGGATCAGGTCGAAAAAAATGACTTTTTCTGCCCTGATGTCGAGGTGCTGGAGCAGTTAGATGAGTATATGCGTCAGTTGAAAAAAGACGGTGACTCAGTAGGGGCCCGTATTAATGTGGTGGCCTCTGGTGTGCCTGTCGGCTGGGGCGAGCCTGTGTTTGATCGCATTGATGCTGATATAGCCCACGCTATGATGAGTATCAATGCGGTGAAAGCTGTTGAAATTGGTGATGGTTTTGCAGTGGTTGAACAACGGGGTTCTACCCATCGTGATGAGCTGCGTTTAACAGGCTTTAGCGCCAACCATGCAGGCGGCACTTTAGGCGGCATTACCTCAGGTCAGGATATCAACGTCAGTATTGCGTTAAAACCTACGTCCAGCATCAGCATTCCGGGAAAAACCATTACCACCAGCGGTGAAGAAACGGAGATGATCACCAAAGGCCGTCACGACCCTTGTGTGGGGATCCGGGCCGTGCCTATTGCCGAGGCGATGCTGGCGATAGTACTGATGGATCATTTCCTGCGTCACAGAGCACAAAATGCAGACGTGGTCGTGACCACACCAGATATAGCAAGGCAGCCATCATAGATCAGAGCTTAAGCTCTGACTCTTTGAGTGAAGACCTGAACAGACGTGTTTTTCAAATGTAATTTTGCTCTGTCCTTTGTGCAGAAGGGGACAGAGCCAAGGCTCTGACTCCATGAAACTTGCCACCACCTCAGCCCTGGGACTTGCTTACTTCGCTTATTTTGCTGTTTTGGGTATTTTTGTGCCTTACCTGCCGATGTTTCTTGATGGCCGTGGTTTTAATTCTCACGACATAGGTTTGTTACTGGCGATAGTCACCACCAGCCGTATTATTGGTCCGAGCTTGTGGGCTATGGTGGTGGAACGTAAAGGTGACCCTATCAGTGTGATGCGTTTTGGCGCTGTGCTGGCATCTATCGGCTGGTTAAGCAGTTATGTTGATTTTGGCTATTGGCCTCTGGTGCTGGGGCTGGGGTTATTCAGTTTTTTCTGGACTGCCATTTTGCCGCAGCTGGAAGTCAGCGCTTTTCATTATCTGAATAACGACAGCACAGTCTATGGCCGGGTCCGCAGTTTTGGCAGTGTAGGCTACATACTGGTGGTGATGCTGGGCGGACTCTTACTGCAACATTTTGGCCCGGAGTTTTTGCCCTGGGGGGCTACAGTGTTTTTAGCCTTACTGCTTGGGACTTTGTTTTTATTGCCGTCTTTTACGATGAAAAACACTGCAGGGCAGGAATCCATCCGGTTCCGGACTTTATTTAAACAGCCGGTGTTTTTACGTTTTATGGCCGCCACTTTTTTAATGCAAATCAGTTTTGCGCCTTTTTATGGTTTCTTTATTTTGTATTGCCGCGATTTAGGCTATAGCGGCGTGACCTCCGGCATGATGATAGCTTTGGCTGTGCTGGCAGAAATTATTGCGTTTTTTTACGCAGGAAAAGTGTTGAACCGCTTTAGCTACCGTGTGCTGCTGACCTTTTGTTATGGCATCACTATAGTGCGCTGGCTGATAGTGGCTTATCTGGCACAGCATTGGTACTGGCTGGCTTTTAGTATGTTATTCCATGCCGCCAGTTTTGCTTTGGCGCACAGCTGCGCCATGCAGTTTATTCAGAGTTTTTTTGTACCGGCACAGCGCAGCCGGGGGCAGGCTTTGTATGCAGGTATAGTGTATGGCGGTGGTGGTGCAATAGGGGCTTATTGTGCCGGAGTTTTATGGGCGGACGGACCAGGTTCAACCTTAACTTTTGTCAGTGCGGCTGTAGCGGCTTTGGGCGCTACTTTGATGGCATTTTCATTGCCTAAAACTCTGGGCCAACAACAGCTATAGCCTTTCCTCCAGTTCAGGCTGGGCATCAGTGCGGTAAAAGGCTACAATGCGGCGTTTTTTTCAGGCGGTAGAGGGTAGTGTGGCCAGTCTGTTTCGTTTGGGTTTAATTATCAATCCTGTCGCAGGAGTAGGTGGTGCCGTTGCGCTTAAAGGCAGTGACGGCGTAGTGGAACAAGCGCTGGCATTAGGGGCTGTACCTCAGGCGCAAAATAAAACCGCTTTGGCCTTAGAGCCGCTGTTAGCTTTAAAAGATCAGCTTCAGATCCTGACAGTTGCCGGTGCTATGGGGGCGGATTTATTGGCCTCTTTAGGTTTTCACTTTCAGATCTGTTATACACCCCAATCCAGTCAGACTACTGCAGAAGATACAGAACAGGCCGCTGCAGCTATAGCTGAGCAAGGTGTGGATTTATTGTTGTTTGCCGGTGGTGATGGCACTGCCCGCAATATCTGCGCCGCTGTAGGTGAACGTTCAACAGTGCTTGGTGTGCCGGCCGGTTGTAAGATCCATTCCGGTGTGTATGCCATCAGCCCATCGGCTGCGGGTAAAGTCATAGCTCAGCTGGTCAAAGGTGAGCTCGTCACTTTAACTGAAGCTGCCGTGATGGACATTGATGAAACCGCCTTTCGCCAGGGTATAGTGCGGGCCAAACGTTTTGGTGAAATGCGTATTCCTGCTGAGCTTCGATATATCCAAAGCGTAAAAAACGGCGGTAAAGAATCCGAAGAGCTGGTGCTGGATGATTTGGCAGCCTACATAGCCAGTACTATGGAAGACGATGTGCGTTATGTGATGGGCTCAGGCTCCACTGTCGCTGCCGTGATGAAAGAACTCGGCCTGCCTAATACCTTGTTAGGTGTGGACGTGGTTGAAAATGGCAAGCTGATAGCGTCCGATGTCACAGCCGCTGAATTGCTGACCCTGGTGCAGGATTATCCAAGCAAGCTGGTGATTACCTTAATAGGAGGCCAGGGCCATGTATTTGGTCGCGGTAATCAGCAATTAAGCCCTGCAGTGATCCGTGCTGTGGGCCGCAGCAATATTTGTTTAGTGGCCACTAAAACTAAATTACAGCAGCTGGCAGGCCGGCCTTTATTAGCCGATACCGGTGATGCCAGCCTTGACCAGCAATTGCAGGGCCTGATCCCTGTGCTGGTGGGTTACAATGATTATGTGATGTACAGACTAGGTCTGGAGGAGTAAAAATGCAGGATATTCAGGCCTATATTCAGCAGGTTGCCCGGTTTTTAGATGAGATGGTGCAACATGCCAGTGATGATGAATTATTTGCTGGTGGTTATTTACGTGGCCATTTTGATTTAGCTGTGGGCCGTTTAGAATTAACGGAACAACCATTTGAGCGGGCTGAACTGACAGGTTCAGTGCAGCAAAGTCTGGAATCAGCTATTGCTGGTGGGGAACTGACTGAACAGGATCAGCATTTAGTGCTGGGCTTATGGCAGCAGCTGCAACAACTTTCGTGATCTGATCTAGCATCAGATTAAAACTGAAGCCGAATTTGATTTGCGCTTCTACCACGCGCTTAAAGCGCCAAACTACAAGTGAACTTTATGTCTACTAAATTTACCAGCTTAGAGCAACACGCCAGTTATGGCATAGGTCTGCAAATGGGTCAGCAACTGGCTGATAACCCGTTTGACGGTTTGGATATTCTGGCAGTAGCCGCTGGTTTAGCAGCAGCTTTTCAGGGTGACGAGCCAGAAGTATCAGAACAACAAATTGGTGCTGCGTTCCAGGTGATCAGCCAACGTATGCAGCAACAACAGGAAGAACAAGCCAAAGCTTTAGCTGGCGCTGGTGAAGCTTACCTGGCCGAAAACGCGAAAAAACCAGGCGTTACAGTAACTGCCTCTGGTTTACAGTATGAAGTATTAGTGCAGGGTGAAGGCGAGAAGCCAACCAAAGCTTCTACAGTGCGCACGCACTACCACGGTACTTTGATTGACGGTACTGTGTTTGACAGCTCCTATGACCGTGGTCAGCCAGCTGAATTCCCTGTCTCTGGTGTGATCGCCGGCTGGACTGAAGCGCTGCAACTGATGCCAGTGGGCACTAAGTTACGTTTAACTATCCCACACAACCTGGCTTATGGTGAGCGTGGCGCTGGTGGCAAAATTGCCCCATTCAGCACTTTAGTCTTTGACGTAGAGCTGTTAGCTATAGTTGGCTAATCAGCGGGTCAGAGCCTTGGCTCTGACCCAACAATCAAATCCTGGATAAGTACCTTTTTTGGGTTTACTAGCTGGTTTGTTGGTTTGTTGGTTTGTGAGGCGAATTATTGCTGCAGCATCTATATGTGGGTCAGAGCCTAAGCTCTGGCCCTGTATCCCTTAGTCGTATGGATTGTATTTTTGCTTCTTAAACTGGCTGAGTATCAACAACAGTGCCAGCAGGCTATAGACCACAAAAATAACCCGGGTCCAGACAGGCATCGACAGATCCATAAAACGCCAGGCTATATCACCACACATTCCTGTTGGGTTAAAGACTGCCGGGAACCATTTATCTAACGGCAAACCCAGAGGAAATTCAGGAAACAAACTGCAGCTATATAAACCACCAGACTGCACCAGCTCTTCCACGCCAACGTGTTCATGAGTGATCATCAGACCCCAGACCGAGGTGGCGCTGAAAGCCAATAAAGCTATCCAGCGTACTAAAGCATTAGCAGGGGCTATCAGCGCAACCAGCGCCGCCAGAATCACACCTGTTAATGCCGCTCTGGCGTACACACACAACATGCACGGCTGTAAATTCATCTGATACTGAAAGTACAACGCCAGACCTAACAACACCGTGGCTGACAGCGCTAACACAAGCCATGCCGATCGTTGTTTTGACCATTTTGCCAGACTGGATAACATTCGGATCCCTTTGTTTGATAAAACAAAACTATAAGTCGGTCAATCTAAGGCAAAAACAGAGGAAAGACAACCCACAGTAAGCTGAACAGCTATTTTTAATCCATAGCTTGTTAACTGCTTTGTCTCTGGTACAATCAGTGCCATTTATCTGACATTATAATAATGACAACGGGCCCCTCCGCATGACTATGAATTTGATTAAAGCGCAAAGCCCAGCTGGTTTTGCTGAAGAATATATCGTTGAATCTATCTGGAATGGCAAATTTGCTCCAGGTTCCATTCTGCCAGCTGAGCGTGAACTGTCAGAGCTGATTGGGGTCACACGTACGACCTTACGTGAAGTATTGCAACGTTTAGCACGGGACGGCTGGCTGACAATCCAGCATGGCAAACCGACCAAAGTAAATAACTTCTGGGAAACCTCAGGGTTAAATATTCTCGAAACGCTGGCCCGTCTGGATGAAGAACGCATGCCGGAGCTGGTGGACGAGTTGCTGTCTGCGCGGACCAACATCAGTGCCATTTATATTCGTGGTGCCATTAAAACTCATAAAGAGCAGGTGATTGCCTCTTTTGCCGGCGCTGAAGATTTAGCCGATACGGCCGAAGCTTTTGCGGCTTTTGACTACAACCTGAACCATGAGATGGCGCTGCATTCGTCCAACCGTATTTATGTGCTGATTTTAAATGGCTTCCGTGGTTTGTATAACAAAATTGCCCGTTTCTACTTCTCATCACCTGAAGCCCGTGAACTGGCCCGTCAGTATTACAATCAGCTGAAGCAATACGCAGAAGCCGGTAAACATGACGAAGTGGTGTTCGCAGTGCGTAAGTACGGTAAAGAAAGTGGCAAAATCTGGGCTGGTTTACGCTCACAAATTCCAAAAGATTTAATTGAATAATCTGAAACCGCCGCAAGGCGGTTTTTTATTCGCCGCCATCCATGGCGCTCACCCTGTCGGGCCATCGTCGCTGCGCTCCGATGTTCAAAATCGCTCCAGGCGATTTTGTTGTTTTAAGGCTCTGGGATACTTATCCCTTGCAGCCTTGTCACAGCGGTCAGGGCTGGTTATTATATTGGCATATATAATATAACCTTTAGTTATATGGTGTGACTGATGCAAAAGCCTGCTGTGCGACCCCAAGAAATTTATCTGGATAACAATGCGACTACGCCTGTATTGGCCTGTGCTGCTGATGCAGCACAACATACGATGCAGCAGTGTTTTGGTAATCCAAGCAGCAGCCACAGCACAGGCATTAAAGCCAAAGTTGAACTGGAAAACACCAGGCAGTTGGCGCGTCAGCTGATAGGGGCGGGCTCTGGTGATATTGTGTTTACGTCAGGCGCTACTGAAGGCATTCAAAGTTCTATTTTCTCCGCTTTGTTGCACGCCCGTTTGTCCGGAAAAACGGGGCCGGCTTTTAGCTTGTTGTACGGTGCTACTGAACACAAAGCCGTACCTCAGAGTCTTGAACACTGGAATCAGGTTTTGCAGCTGGGGGCGACTATTAAAGCTATTCCTGTGGATCAACATGGTCTGCTGGATTTTGATTTTATCCGTGCTGAACTGCCGGATACATTACTGATTTGCACTATGGCGGCGAATAATGAAACTGGTGTAAAGCAGGATTTAGCTGCTTTACAGCAACTGATCCGGGGCGTTGCACCTGCGGTACTGTGGATGGTGGACTGTGTGCAGGCGCTTGGCAAAATGGCCTTGCAGCTGGAACAAATGAGCATAGACTATGCGCCATTTAGTGGTCATAAGCTGTATGCACCCAAAGGTATAGGCTTTTTATATGTGAGTAAAGGCGCGCCCTATCAGCCGTTGCTGGCAGGCGGCGGCCAGGAAAGTGGTTTACGCTCAGGCACTGAAAACTTGCCCGGTATTGCCGCATTACAGGCGATTTTCCAGCAGTTGGCATTAAAGGCAGGCTCAGTATTCCAACCAGAACAACAACTCTGGGCCTACCGTGAGCAACTGTTGTCCGCTTTGCGTCAGGTGTTTCCTGATTTAGTGCTCAATAGCGACCAACCTTATGTAGTGCCAACTACTATTAACTTCTCTGTACCGGGTTTTGCCAGCAAAGACATTATGGATTTGTTTGACGCCGCCGGTATTCGTGTCAGCTCAGGCTCGGCCTGCAGCTCTAAAATACCAACCAGTTTTGTGCTCAATGCCATGGGGTTGCCGTTATGGCGCAGCCAGGGCGCTATCCGTTTATCTTTTGGTCCTGCAATGACTACAGCTGAATGTCAGCAGGCTTGTGATGCTATTCTGGCGCTTAAAACTGTGGTGAATTCCTGTTGTCTGGTCTTAAGTGATGCCAGCAGCACAGAACTGCAACCCGTCTCTGGTTTAGTGCAGTTAAAACATGAAGATTTATGTAGTTATTTGCTGGTTTCTGCAGATACCGCAGAAGTGATCATTATTGATGCAGTGCTGCCGCTGGCGACCCGTATTGCGCAGTTAGTGCAGGGCCACCAGTTTAAAGTCCTGGCTATTCTGGACACTCACTTGCATAAAGATCATCCCTCAGCTCGGCCTGAATTGGTGACTTTATTGGCTGATTTATTAGACCCGGTCCAGACGGACTTATTAGGCTGGCCTGTGGCACAAGCTCTGCTGCAGATGGGCGCCTATCAGCTGGAAACTCTGGCGACTCCGGGGCATAGCCCTGAAGCTGTCACTATTCTGGTTAAACAAGGCCAACAGCAAAAATTCGCTTTTACCGGTGATTTTATTTTACCTGGTGGCACAGGGCGACTTGATTTACCAGGTGGTGACAGCAAAGCCTTTCGTCAGAGCTTACGACTGTTAAATCAGCATCTTGAACGGCAGACCTTGTTGTTATCCAGCCATGATTATGCCCAGCGTTTTTTCACCCGCCGGGACTTAATGCTGCAGGAGCAGCCAGCATTACAACAAGTGCTGGCGACAGAAGATGCGCCAGAGCTATGGTTAAGCGAATTGCAACGTCAGACCGACTGGCTGCAACAACAGGCTGGTCATTTTTGTGGCGTGGTGGAAGTTTGTGTTTCAGATGCCACTGCTGTCATCAATAAAGATCAAATTGCAAACCTGATCCAAAAGTACCCCAGTTTACAAATCTGGGATGTACGTGAACCTCATGAACAGGCCGCTGGTGCTTTGTCTGCGTATTTGCCTGACTTAGTTTGTAAGGAAGTGCCTTTGTCTGCGCTGGTGCAGCAAGTTGCAGAACAGCAGAAGACTGAACCTCAGGCTGTGTTGTTGGTGTGCCGTTCAGGTAATCGCAGTTTATTGGCGGCCAAGGTGCTGAACAGAGCAGGCTTTGAGTTGGTGTTTAATCTCAAAGGTGGGGTCGCGCTTTTAGCTTAAACCAATACTCTTGCTATTCGCTTCGACAGATAGACGGGCGACCATAAAGGTCGCCCCTACAGTCTGTGTTTGTTTAATAAAACAGATGCTGCAATGGGTTTAATAAACGGGTTAAGCCTTTTTTAAACTTCAGTGGCGCTGTTAAGACCGACAAACACAAACAATCTTCACTCATAGTGCGTGGGGTGTGGGTGTGATCCGGTGTATTAATCAGTAAATCACCTTCGCCGTAACAGCCTGCTTCATCATAAATTTTACCCTTAAGCACTAAAGTAATTTCCAGACCTAAGTGAGTATGCTGCGGCACTTCGCTGTCTTTACGGATATACAGCAAAGACACATTATGCTGAGCTTCCCCTGCCAGTTTTGCCGTGCTGATGCCACCCAGATTGAGCCATTTCAGCTTGTTTTGCAGCAGCGGCTTTAACGAAGCCGGTACTAAAATCTCGCTGTTCTGAACCTGCAGCGCAAAGGGTTGACGTTGTGCTGCCTTTGCCGTGATTTCAGGTTGAGAAGTGATAAAGTTTAACATCTGCTCCCACTCTGTTTCTGCACTCTGTGCTTCTGGCAGACTGGCTAAAGCACTGCCAGCTTCAGCTTCCAAATCCATTTTTATCCGCTGACAATGAGGGCATAGATCCAGGTGTGCGGCTATGGCCAGACTCAATTCCGGCGCCAGACTGGCTTCAATATACTGCTCCAGCAACTCCAGTGAAGGATGGTGTTTAACTGCGTGGATCATCGATGGCCTCTCTTAATCTGTCCAGCGCCAAACGAATACGGGATTTGACTGTACCCAGCGGGATAGACAGTTCTTCCGATACTTCCTGGTGCGATTTTTCTTCTAAATATACTTTTTCCATCACATCACGTTGTGCCGCTGGCAGCTTTGTGAAATGTGGTGCTACTTTTTCCGCCAGTAACCATAAATCCCATTCGTTACTGTCTACGCCTTCCTGCTCCGGGTAATCCCCATCAAAAAACAGATCGTCAGCACTCAGCTCGTCTTTACGGCTCTGTTTTTTACGCAGCATATCAAAACGTACGTTACGGGCTATGGTAAAAATCCAGGTGGAGGCACAACCCCGGCTAGCGTCAAAAAGCCGGGCTTTTTGCCAGACATTCAGCATAGTGTCCTGCACCATTTCCATGGCTTGTTGTTCGTTACCAAACATTTTTAAGCCAAAAGCTTTTAGCCTGGGTGCAAAATAGCTGAACAATTGCGAATAAGCCTGTTTATCGCGATTGACTGCAATAAAAGTTAAAGCTTGTTCCCACTGCACGTTGTCTTGTGGTTGAACTGACATAGATCCTTGACTACCGGGCCTTTGATTGTTCCTGCCATCATGCCTTTGAACTGATGTTGGATCCAACATTATTCCAATCCTGTCTGTATCGTTATTGCCTGTGCTTAACAATACGCAGAGAGATTAGTTTTAGATTGGCTCAAAAAATAGAAAGGTTTATCGAATTTATTCTGATTTTTTATCTAAAAAGTTAAAGCTATTCTATCCAAACTAACCCGACAGGAGAAATTACCATGGCACATGTATTAGTAATCAATAGTTCATTAAGCGGCGACAAAGGTCAATCGACTCAGTTAAGCCAAGAGTTTTTAGCTTCTTTACCAGCAGGTTTCACTACTGAAACTCTGGATCTGGTGCAGGACAGCTACCCACATTTAACCATGACTGAAATTGGCGCCTGGATGACTCCAGAGTCAGATCGTACTGCTGAACAAAAAGCTTTAGCTGCTTTGTCAGACGACGCCATAGCTCAAATTCAAAAGGCGGACGCTATTGTGATTGGCGTGCCTATGTACAACTTTGGTGTTCCAAGCCAGTTAAAAGCTTATTTTGACCGCCTGGCCCGCGCTGGTATCACCTTTAAATACACTGAAACAGGCCCTGTAGGTCTGTTACAAGACAAGCCAGTGTTTATTTTTGCAACCCGCGGTGGTTTATATCAGGGCACACCAATGGACTCACAAACTCCGTTTGTCAGTGCGTTCCTGAATTTCATTGGCTTAAAAGATTTAAACTTTATCTTCGCTGAAGGCTTAAATATGGGCCCGGAAAGTGCTGAAAAAGCTTTAACAGCGGCCAAAGGTCGTATTGCGGAGTTAGCGCCTGCTGTTGCAGCCTGATCCGGAAAACATTCTCTCTGAACCTTTCTCTTTCCTGCAAGCTTGGGCCACTTTCTTCGGTGGCCTTTTTTTATGTTTTACATCCGTGTAAAACAATACGGCCAGGGGCAGAGCCACTGGCGCTTCGCCGGACATTGCCAAACTATTGGCAATGTTTTAACCGGCTTCGCCCTCCGGGCCATCGTCGCTGCGCTCCAATGTTAACAAAACAGCAGGATAGCTGTTTTGTACAGCTTTAGCTGCCGTAGGCGAGCGCCATGGATGGAGCGAGTAAAAATCTCTCCGGGCGATTTTTTATGTTTTACATCCATGTAAAACAATCCGGCCAGTGGGCAAAGCCACTGGCGCTTCGCCGGACCTTGCCAAACTATTGGCAATGTTATAACCGGCTTCGCCCTTCATTTCGCTTAAACCTTTCTGTTATTTAAAGACTTTATCTACTTAAGGTTTGGTATCTGCTCTGGCTCTGGCTTATGCTAGGTGAAACTTACGCCTCAGGGAGAGCAAACTTTGGCAACTATTCAGTCTCAACATAAATGGCGCTTTTTCCGCTCCGGTGGTTTTGATCAGGTGGCTTTAGACTCAGGTGCAGACTTGCAGCATCTGCATGAACTGGATCCAAAACTCTGGACAGTACTGAATTGTCCTACCACAGGACTTGAATTTGACAGCCGCACTGCTGCTTTATTGGATTTAGATGGTGACGGCCAAATCCGGATACCGGAAATACTGGCCGCTGTGCGCTGGAGCTGCGAGCGTCTTCAGGATGCAGACATTCTGTTTAAAGCTCCGGGTTTACCACTGGCCGCTATTGCGGATCAGGACGCTGAGGGGGCAAATCTCAAGGCCGCAGCGCTCAAAGTGCTGGAAATTGCCGGTAAAACCGAAGCTGATGCACTGCAGGTTGCTGATCTGGCCGATATGACACTGCTGTTTTCTCCGCAACATTTTAATGGTGACGGTGTAGTGACGGCGGAATTAACCTCCGATCCTGAACTTGTGCAACTGATCACTGAGATTATTCAGACTCAGGGCGCACAGCCGGATCGCAGTGGCGCTGAAGGGATCCACAGTGAAAGTCTGGAAGCTTTTTATCAGCAAGCTGCAGCTCTGGTGGAGTGGTATGCGGCAGGGGGCTCTGACGATCCGTTGTTTTGTCCATTAGGGGATAAAACAGCAGAGGCTGTGGCTGCTTTTGAGGCGGTAAAAGCCAAAGTGGATGATTTTTTTGTCCGCTGTCAGTTGGCCGCTTTTGACAACAGAGCGACGGATGCGCTGAATCCTGCAGTGACTGTGTATGAGGTGTTAAGCAACAAAGCTATCAGCAGTGTCGATGCGGATGTTGCCGCCTTGCCATTAGCTGCTGTTGCAGCTGACTCTGCTTTACCTTTGGCCGAAGGTATAAATCCGGCCTGGACCAGCGCTATCACAAGTTTTAAACAACTGGTGGTAGAACCTTTATCAGGGGCAAAAGGCAAACATAAAGCAGGACATTTAACGGCTGAGCAGTGGCAGCAGATTTGTCAGCAGTTAGAACCATGGCGCTTATGGCTGGCAGCAAAACCAGAGACCAGTGTGCACCAACTGGATCTTGATCGGTTAAAGGCTATCGTCAGCGGTGATGGCAAAACACGGCTGGAAGCATTGATCGCTCAGGATTTGGCTGCTTCCACTTTCGCTGAAAATGTAGATGCAGTGGAACGGCTGGTGCGCTATCAGCGCGATTTAGTCACGTTGCTGCGCAACTTTGTCTCCTTAAGCGATTTTTATCAAAGCAAACACAAAGCTATTTTTCAGATCGGTACTTTGTATTTGGATCAACGCAGTTGCGAGCTGGTGCTGAAAGTCTCTGATATGGCACGTCATGCCACCATGGCGCCTTTTAGTGGCTGTTATCTGGTGTATTGCACCTGTGAGCGGCAAGGGGAAGCGCCACTGCAGATAGTCGCTGCTTTAACAGGGGGCGATGTGGACGAGTTAATGGTGCCTGGCCGTAACGGTGTGTTTTATGACAGACAAGGCCGCGACTGGCGTGCTATGGTGACCAAAGTGGTGGTGCAGCCTGTCAGTATAGGTCAGGCCTTCTGGTCCCCATACAAAAGAGTGGCGGCATTTATAGAAGCCCAGTTGCAAAAATTTGCCGCTTCCAGAGATAAAGAGATTGAAGCCAAAACCACAACGGGCGTCGCCACCGTAGCTGTTGCACCAACGCAAGCGGCTCCTGCCGCTGCTCCTACTGTTGTTGCAGGTTTTGATATCGCCAAATTTGCCGGTATTTTTGCGGCAATGGGCCTGGCTGTCGGGGCTATAGGTACTGCTTTGGCTGCTGTGATGTCCGGATTGTTTTCGCTGTTATGGTGGCAAATTCCGCTGGTGATCATAGGGGTTTTACTATTAATTTCTGGTCCTTCGATGCTGATGGCGTTTTTAACCTTAAGACGTCGTAATCTGGGGCCGCTGCTCGATGCCAATGGCTGGGCTGTGAACACCAGAGCTAAAATTAACGTGCCTTTTGGTGCTGCTTTAACAGGTTTAGCCCGCTTACCCGCGGGAGCTAAACGCAGTTTAACTGATCCTTTTGCTGAGAAAAAACGGCCCTGGGGCAGCTTGTTACTGCTGTTGTTTGTGGTCATAGGTGCTGCATTATTTTGGTGGTTCAGGCTGAACTGACCCTTGTATTAAACCAGCCTGCGAAGTCCGTTCGCAGGCTGTTTTGCTCTTGCTTTGACTCCACTTATCGCCTGCCAGCCACCGTTAAACCTAAGCTGTGATCAGCACACTTGGTCTTTTACTGATTTCTTTGTATAAAGAGCGGACAACCACCACTAAAAAAGAACATCAATGAAAACAAAACCATGGTTAATAGCGGCTTTTGTCGCTGCAAGTTTCATCGGTTCTGCTGTTGCTGCCGAACCTCAAACCTATCAGCTCAGTCCTGTCAGTGTCACTGCGCCACAAAATCCTGCCCATGCACCTTTTACTATGGAGCAAATCATGGCGCACCCGGATTGGTTAGGTCGTCCGGCAGAAGGCGCTTTTTGGGCAGATGACAACAGTCAGTTGTATTTCCAGCAAAAACGCCAGGGCTCTGAAATTCGTGACTGGTACAGCTTAAAAGCTGAGCAGGGTGCTGTAGCAACGGCTGTGCCTATGGCCGACTGGCATTTAATGGGCTCAGCACAGACAGTGTACAGTCAGGACGGTAAATCCCTGGCTTATCTGTTTGAAGGCCATGTTTTTGTTAAACATCAGGGCAAGCTGACACAAGTCACCCGCAGTTCAACCCGTTATGACCAAGTGCAGTTTTTAGCTGATGGCCGTCTGGTGTTTCGTGCCGGCTGGACGTATCAGGTCCTGGATCTGACTACAGGTGCAGTGACTGAACTGGTCAGTTTAAAAAATGCGGATAAACCCGCAGCCCCTAAAGTCGCCGATACTTATCTGGCACAGGAGCAACATAAGCTGATTGAGTTTGTGGCTCTGACCCATAAAAACAAAACGGAGCAGTTTGAACAACAACAGCTGCTGGCAGCACAAAATAAGGCGATGGCCACAGCTACAGTCTATCTGGATAAAAGCAAAGGTATAGCCTCAGCCAGTTTGTCTCCCAAAGGCGATATGCTGCTGGTTGCTTTGGCTGACAAAAGTGAATGGCGTGATAAAACCGACAAAATCGGGCTTGTTTCAACCGCCGTCTGCGACCATCCGGAAATCTCGACGATTCTGCGCGAGCTGCGCGCGATGGATTATCGAATCTCGGTTTCCAGCTTAAGGCTTGACCAGATTTCCGACGAACTA
>CBIMJC010000048.1:0-17232 GCA_966244125.1 uncultured Rheinheimera sp. | reverse complement strand
CCTGTGCATACGCCTTTGTATTATGCAGAAAAAGCAGCGTCAGGCCCTGTTGCAACTGCTGGTTTGTATCTGGCTCAGCAAAAAGTTACAGAGCAACAGGATTACAGTTACTACGCTTTGTTTTACGACAAAGGGGCTGCGTTTTGGTTTGAGCTGGATCAGTTATTACAACAGCAAGGTAAGTCTTTGGATCAGTATTTAGCGTTGTTGGAGCAGCAACCAGAGAGTTACCAGTTGCCTGCTGGCTTTATTGAAGCGGTAAGTCAGGCAGTGGGGAAGCCAAGATTTGAAAAGCTACAACAGCGCTATTTAACGGCTGCGCCCAACTCATAATCAGCTGCTTATTCGTTGAGGATTTCAATTTGAGGCGCATGCTGGCGGAAAAAATGTCGTACTTGTTGCAGCTCCTCCAGCTGAAATATCCACTGATGCCCTTGATTCCAGACCAGCTGTAAATAAGCCGGTCCCTGAATATCCATACGCCCAATCACTACTTTGCGCACTGTCTCCGGAAGCCGATAGTTGCCTACCCAAATCGTGCTGTTTTCTACTTTAAGCTGATTCATCAGACTGCCAAGCTTGTCTTTGGGAAAGCCATTGGCATGCAAGACAAATACAGTTAAAAGTATCGGCGGGTAGAGTCCAGAGATGAACGTGAACACACTATTCTGTGTGCTGTAGTTGTATAAAACTAAACACACCCATACCAAATTGGCCAGGATCAGCCACAGCTATCCGTTCCGGCTTAAATTTTTCCAGCCGAGCTTTATCGATGAGTGTGATGGAGTTTGATTTCTCCAGAGGATTTGAGGTTTTTGCATCATTCTTCCTTGAATAACCAGCTGTTCGCTGTGCTTAGGTTGACTAAGCGTAAGATTTATAAACCTATTTAACTCATTTATTAACTTTACGGCAATAAGATTTTCCCTATGTTTTATAAAATTAAAATTTAAGCCGTTGCCTCAATCCGGTGCCGTTTTGCACCAATTCAACGCAAGGTTTTGATAGTTACTTGCGCATAAATTAGCCATTACTCAATAAAATCAGCCAGTTAATAAACTGGCATTCTTTGTGCTTTGGTTATTAGCGAGTTTTATCAGTGCGTTAGCTGAAGCAAACGCAACACAATTTGAATTTAAGCGCATAGCTTTGGCTGTGTGCTGGCAACGAAGCCTGGATTCTGGCCACCTTTTGGTGGTGCGGAGCCGGGCTTTTTTTATGGGCAAAATTTGGTGGTCGAGTCAGCCGCCAAAGGCCTTAAGGACATAAAAATGCAGCAGACCAAACAAATTCTGGTGATTGGCAACGGTATGGTGGGGCACCATTTTGTCGATCAATTAAGGGCCAAAGACCCATTGGCACAAATTACTGTGCTCTGTGGTGAAGCTCAGCTGGCGTACGACAGGGTGCATTTATCCGGCTATTTCAGTGGCACCAGCGCAGAGCAACTGGCGTTGACGACAGAACAGGCCTATCAGGCGGCCAATATTCAGTACCGCTTAAATTGTTGGGTGGAGCAAATCAACCGCGAACAGCAGTTGGTGGTGACCAGTCAGGGCGGGCAGTTTTATTACGACGAACTGGTACTGGCAACAGGTTCTTACGCTTTTGTGCCGCCTATTGCTGGTAATGATCAGCCGCATTGTCTGGTGTACCGCACTTTGCAGGATTTGGATGCGATAGCAAAAAGCGCTGCTGTAAGCAAAGTGGGGGTGGTGATAGGTGGCGGTTTGCTTGGGCTGGAAGCGGCCAATGCGCTGAAACAATTGGGTTTACAAACTCATGTGGTGGAGTTTGCGCCACAACTGATGGCAGTGCAGCTGGATCAGAGCGGCGGCCAGATGTTAAGCCAAAAAATTACCGAACTGGGTGTGCAGGTGCATACAGGCAAAGCCACGCAAGCCATAGTAGCTGGTGCTGAATGTCGTTATCAGCTGCAGTTCGCTGATGGAGAGCACTTAGAGACTGACTTAGTGTTGTTTTCCGCTGGCATCCGGCCTTATGACCAACTGGCACGCAGCTGCGGTTTAGCTGTCGGTGATCGGGGTGGTATTGTTGTGAACGATCAATGCCAGACCTCTGATCCACATATTTATGCCATAGGTGAATGTGCTTTATGGCAGCAAAAGATTTTTGGTCTGGTAGCACCCGGTTATCAGATGGCTCGTGTGGTGGTCAGTCAACTGACAGGCGGCGAGCAAAAATTTAGCGGCGCTGATATGAGCACTAAGCTGAAACTGCTGGGTGTGGAAGTGGGTTCTATTGGTGATGCCCATGCCAGAACGCCAGGCGCTTTAAGTTATGTGTTTACCGACCCAAGGGCTCAAGTCTACAAAAAAATGGTAGTAAGCGCCGATGGTAAACGCCTGCTGGGCGCTGTGCTGGTGGGTGATACCAGTAACTACGACAGTCTGCTGCAATATGCCTTAAACGATATGCTGCTGCCAAAACAGCCAGAGCAACTGATTTTACCAATAAGCTCCGGCGCAGTTGTGGCCGCTTTAACTTTACCCAACAGCGCCACTATTTGTTCCTGCCATAACGTGGCTAAGGGTGACATAGTGGCGGCTATGGACTCTGGCTGCTGCGATTTAGCTAGTATCAAAAGCTGCACTAAGGCCAGCACAGGCTGTGGCGGTTGTACGGCTTTGCTCAAATCCGTCGTGGATGATGAGCTGAAAAGCCGTGGTGTGGAGGTGAAAAATCACCTCTGCGAACACTTTGCCTATTCCCGTCAGGAATTGCTGCATTTAGTTCAGGTGGGCGGTATAAAAACCTTTGCTGAACTCTTGAGCCGCCATGGTCAGGGTTTGGGCTGCGATATTTGTAAGCCGACTGTGGCTTCTATTCTGGCGTCAAGCTGGAATGATTATGTGCTGAAAAAACCTCATGTCGGTTTGCAGGACACCAACGATACCTTCCTCGCCAATATGCAAAAAGACGGGTCTTATTCTGTGGTGCCGCGTATTGCCGGTGGCGAAATTACCGCAGAAAAACTGCTGGTGATAGGTCAGGTGGCGTTGGATTTTAACCTCTACACCAAAATTACCGGTGGCCAGCGTATCGACTTATTTGGCGCCCGTTTAGAACAGTTACCGGCCATATGGCAGCGTTTGGTCGATGCTGGCTTTGAAACAGGCCAGGCTTATGGCAAGTCGCTGCGTACCGTCAAATCTTGTGTTGGCAGCACCTGGTGTCGTTATGGCGTACAGGATAGTGTCGGTCAGGCTATAGCTATTGAGAACCGCTACAAAGGTTTACGTGCACCCCACAAAATCAAAATGGCAGTGTCGGGTTGTACCCGCGAATGTGCTGAGGCGCAAAGCAAAGACATTGGCATTATTGCCACCGAAAATGGCTGGAATTTGTATGTCTGCGGTAATGGCGGTATGAGGCCGCGCCACGCCGATTTATTTGCTACCGATCTCGATACCGACACTTTAATCCGTTACATAGACCGCATTCTGATGTTGTATATCCGCACAGCCGACCGTTTGCAGCGTACCTCCGTCTGGATGGAAAAGCTCGATGGCGGCCTGGACTATCTGCGTAAAGTCATTATCGATGACGAGCTGGGAATAGGTGCAGAGCTGGAAAACCAGATGGCTGCCTTAGTCAATACTTATGCCTGTGAGTGGAAAGCCACCTTGGAAAACCCACAAGCGTTGAAACGGTTCCGCCAGTTTGTAAATAGCCCGGACGCGGATGAAAACATAGTTTTTGTCGAAGAGCGTGCGCAAATCCGCCCTGCTACAGCTGAAGAAAAACGCCAGTGGCAACAACAAATCCCTATTACCCAGCTTTCAACATCGGAGCTGCCTGTAAAGGATTTAGCAGAGGAGAACTAACATGGCCTGGACTGATATTTGTGCTTTTGAAGACTTAGTCGAAAACAGCGGTATTTGCGCTTTGCTAAATGGCCAGCAAGTGGCGGTGTTTTTGCTGGAGCTGGAAGGCGAACCGCAGATTTATGCGGTGGGTAATTACGACCCGGTGGGCGGCGCTAATGTGTTGTCGAGGGGGATTTTAGGTTCTATAGGTGAGCAAATCGTAGTGGCTTCACCTTTGTATAAACAGCACTTTGACCTGACGACTGGCCAGTGCTTAGAGCAACCTGAAGTGGTGATCCCTGTGTATGGCGTCAAGCTGCAACAGGGCAGGGTATGGCTGAATGCGGTAAAACAAGATCAACAGGCATCAGCGGCCTGATCCAAATAGAAAGGGTTAAGGCAAAGGGCAAGGGGAGATAGTGTATGAGTGTAGTCAGTAATTTATTGCGTTCACCCTGGACAGCGCAGTGGCTATCCGGCTGGAACTGGAAAGGTGAAACCGCAGCAACAGATCAGCAAAAACCAGCGGGTAAAGGTCAGGTCGTGTTGATAGGTGCAGGGCCTGGCGATCCTGAGCTGCTTACTGTGAAAGCTCAGCGTTTATTGCAGCAAGCTGATGTGCTGCTGTTTGACTCTTTAGTGTCGGCTGAGCTGCTTGCACTGGTGCCACGGCGCTGCAAAAAAGTCTTTGTGGGTAAAAGAGCCGGCCGCCATACCATGCCACAAATCGAGATTAACCAGTTGCTGGTTGAATACGGTCAACAAGGTGGTTTAGTAGTGCGGTTAAAAGGCGGCGACCCGGCGATTTTTGGCCGGGTGTCAGAAGAAGCCGCTGCTTTGCAGCAAGCCGGTATTGCTTTTGCCATAGTGCCGGGCGTGACCAGCGCCTGCGCTGCTTCAGCTTATTGTGGTATTCCGCTGACCGCCCGGGGTTGTGCAACTTCAGTACAGTTTTTAACAGCACAGTTTGCTGATCCGGCCAAAGAGCCAGACTGGTCTGGTTATCAGTACAGAGCCAATGCTTCTAATCCAACGCTGGTGGTATATATGGGACTGAACCGCTTGCAGCAATTAAGTGGCGGTTTAGTGTCAGTTGGCTGGCCGGATCATACGCCTATAGCGCTGCTGGATCAGGTCAGCACAGCTCAGCAAAGTCAGCTGCAGGGTACGTTGGCTGATATCAGTGATCGTCTGGCAGCTTTTCCACTCACTGGCCCAACCTTGATTGTGGTGGGCGAGGTGCTGAAGCAGCGGATGAAAGTGGATTTGAGTCTTTTAGAAGCAACAACAGTAGAAAATTAACTAAACCCTTAACCCCATTTGTTTTGCTTTCTGGCTGCTTTAAAGCAGTCAGCTGGCGAAGCTTTGCCAAAAATTAACCTCAATAGAAGGAATGCCGTATGCGCTATTACTCTTTGATTGCCATGGCCGTAGCGGCCAGTTGTACTTCGGCTTTTGCCGCTGAATCTGCTTCCACAGCTTTAACCGCCCCTGAACTAAAAATGTTATTCCGTTACCGGCTGGAAGCTGTCGATCAGGATGGCCTGGCCGAAAATGCGTTGGCCAGCACCTTGTTATCGCGTTTTAGCCTGAGGCAAAACCTGAGCCATGGCTGGTCAGCAGGCGGCGAATTTGATTATGTAGCGGCAATAGGTGATAAAAATTACAACGACAGTATTAATGGCAAAACAGCCTATCCTGTGGTGGCAGACCCTGCTGGAGCTGATTTAAATCAGGCGTTTGTGATGTATCAAAGCGACAGCCAGAGCCAGACGCTAAAAATTGGCCGGCAGCGTATTAACTTAGCCAATGAACGTTTTGTCGGTGGTGTAGGCTGGCGTCAGAACGAACAAACCTTTGATGCTGTGCGTTATCAGGCCAGTTTATCTTCGGAATTCAAACTGGATTACAGCTACAGCAATAAAGTGAACCGGGTGTTTGGCAGCAAAAGCCCACAAGGTGACTGGAGTTCGGATTTGCATCTGCTGGATCTACGTTATCAACCGAACGCTAATCATCAGCTCGGCGCTTTTGTCTATCAGATGGAATTTGACGACGCACCTTTAGTGTCCAATCAAACACTAGGGTTGGATTATCAGTACAGTCAGGCTTTCTCTCACAGTAGTCGTTATACGCTCTATGGCTCTTACGCCCGGCAGCAGGAAGCTGGTGATAACCCCAATTCCTATGACGCAGATTATTGGACTCTGGAAGCCAACCTTTGGCTGGGTGCCTGGCAAAGCGGAGTCGCGGTTGAAGTATTAGGTTCGGACAGCGGCGTAGGTTTTGCGACACCACTGGCTACTTTGCATAAGTTTCAGGGGTTTGCCGATAAGTTTCTGACAACTCCGGCCAATGGCGTTGAAGATAAATACCTCAAACTTGGATACAAAATGGACCAGCTGGAGCTGATAGCCTTTTATCATTGGCTGGATGCGGTTGAGGGCGAAGCGGACTATGGCAAAGAGCTGGATCTGCAGCTGAGTTATAACCTGAATGCTCAGCATGCTGTATTGCTGAAATATGCTGATTATCAGGCCAACAGCTTACACACAGACACCAGCAAATTCTGGTTACAGTGGCTGGCGAAGTATTAAAGTAGTTATATTGCAGCCTGTTTAATGACGGGCTGCGATTAACCATAAAATAATCAGTGCCTGCACTACACAAAGGCATTGCCAGAACCAAAGCGGGTGCCGTTCAATTAAACTCAGAGGTTTTTGAAATTCGGCATTAGGGTGGCGTAAGTCGTATAAAAACTCTGACAAGGCCTGATAACGTTTGTTCGGATCGACTTGCAGTGCTTTTTCTAAGGTTAAATCCAGCCAGATGGGTAGTTCGCTGTTTTTGTTGAACACAGACTGATAACGCAATTTCCTCTGCGCTTTGATGCTTTTAGCACGAGCCACATCAGCGCCATAAGGATAACGGCCGGATAATAGCTGGTACGTAAGCACCGCCAGTGAATATAAATCGGAGCGTTCTGTGCCTGCGACACCTAAAAAATACTCAGGCGCTGTATACAAAGCTGTGCCCGGAATATCGCCAGCCGCTTCGTCATCGGCTTGTAAACCCGCCAGTCGTGCCGCGCCAAAGTCGATAATTTTCACTATGCCCTGGGGTGTGATCATCAGATTGTCGGGGCGAATGTCCTGATGCAGAATTTCACTACGGTGCAAGGCCTGTAGCCCTTTGCCCAGCTGTTCAATAATGTCCCGAATTTGTTCTAAAGTGGGGTTGGGGTGATCCAGTTGCCACTGTTTTAGCGTCTGGCCTTCGACATACTCAAACAAGGTATAGAGCGCAGTACGAGGCCTGTTGATACTGGCAGGTCGCACTACATGGTTGCTGGTTACTCTTTTGGCTATCCACTCTTCGCGCATTAACCGTTCCAGATAATCCGGCTGTTCAGCTAAATCTATGGAAGGGGCTTTGAGTACCAGCAACTGCTCTGTCGTTTTGTCCTGCATCAGATACACATGGCTACGGCTGCTTTGCTGTATAGCTCTGATCACCTGCAAGCCATCCAGCATATCGCCTTGTTGCAGCAGGGGTGGCAAAGCTAAGTGCTGATCCAGGCACAGAGGCAGATTGTTTTCGGCAGGCAAGCCATCAATACGGACTAACTGCAGCGTGATGTTATCCTTGCTGCCAGCTGCTAAAGCAGCTTCGGTCAGTTGCAGGGCCAGCAGGGATAAATCGGCTTCTGATCCCAGCAACCTAATCAGCTCAGAGGCTGGCAAAACCTCAAATAAACCATCTGTGGCCAGCAGAAACAAATCGCCCTGCTGCAAAGCCATGCTTTGATAATCGGGTTCCAGTACAGCGCCAGCGCCAAGCGCCTGACTTAAAAAACTGCTGCTGCCACGCCAGAGCCGATGATCCCTGGTTAATTGCTCCAGTTGCTGATGACGCAGCAGGTAAATCCTGCTGTCGCCCACATGCAGCAGATGAGCGTGGCGTTGTTTTAAGATTAAAGCACTAAAAGTACAGACATAACCTTTATCCGGGTCTGAGCTAAAAGGGCCATTACGATTTTGTGCATACAACCAGTTGTGACAGGCTTTGAGCACCTGCAAGGCGGCATGAGGCACAGACCAGGCCTCGCTGGTGCAGTAGTAATCAGCCAGAAAACTTTTTACTGCGGTTTCACTGGCAATCTGGCTGACTGTGCTGGTGCTGATGCCATCGGCCACAGCCAGTACTATGCCTTTGTTGCTTAGTTCCGGCTCTTTTGGCAGATAAGCGCCAAAGCTGTCCTGATTAAATGTTTTACGGCCAGCAGTGGAGTGCTGGCCTATGGAGACTTGCAAGGAGGATCCTGACAACATCATCAGGCTTTGGCCAGAGTTGCTGTCGGGCTTTCCGCCGCTTTGGAAGCCAATTGACGTTTTGGCGCCGTTTTATAGTGAGTGCTGTACAAAGTTAAACCGGTAAAGGCTAAACCACCCACCAGATTACCTAAAGCTGTTGGGATTTCGTTCCAGATCAGATAATCCATCACAGAGAAATCACCGCCCATCATCATGGCAAAAGGGAACAGGAACATATTGACCACTGAGTGCTCAAAACCCATAAAAAAGAACAACATAATGGGCATCCACATCGCCAGTACTTTGCCGCTGACATGAGTAGAAATCATAGCGCCGACCACACCCATAGATACCATCCAGTTACATAACATGCCACGCAGGAATATGGTCATCCAGCCTGTGGCACCATGTTCGGCATAACCTAAAGTACGGGCTTCACCCACACCAGCCAGTTTTTGTCCGACAGCATCGGGTTCAAGATGAAAACCCATGGTTAATACAAAAGCCATCATGGCCGCTACTGTTAAAGCCCCGAGAAAGTTGCCGGTAAATACCAGTCCCCAGTTGCGTAATACACCTTGCACTGTCACACCTGGGCGGCGGTCGAGCAGGGCCAGCGGAGTTAATACAAAAACCCCTGTCAGTAAGTCAAACCCCATCAGGTACAACATAATAAAACCGACCGGAAACAGCATAGAGCCGACTAAAAACGAGCCGGTCTGGACTGCCACTGTGACTGCAAAAACTGCAGCCAAAGCCAGAATAGCCCCCGCCATATAAGAGCGGATCAGCGTGTCGCGGGTGGACATAAAAATTTTGGATTCGCCGGCATCGACCATTTTGGTCACAAATTCGGCTGGAACTAAATAAGCCATAGGTTCACCTCTTCCTGTTGTTGCTGTTAGTTTGTTCAGGTGCTGTTTTTTAAAAAACAAAAAAGGCGTCCGGATCATTCTGTTGCCAGAAGATCTCGGGACGCCTTTGTCCTGAATATCATTTTGTAAGGTACTGTATGTTTCTATGTTGGGAGATGCTTACCACCTCTGCCTTTTTAATAGAGCAACTTTAATGCCAGCTGATGCTTTTATATCAATGCATTGATTTTGTTTAGTTTTCGCAAAACTGCTTCTGGAGGGCTGCCACGGCAAGGTGCCATTGTTGTGCATTTTCTGCACCGTTACGGGGCGTTGCAGCTTTGTGCTTCTCAGCAAAAATACGAATTTATTCTGACAATCCAGCATTAACACGCTATAGCAGCCGTTGCTGCACGCGTGGAATAACCATTGCTAGAGTTTCGTGATGTAAAGCTCTGTGAGTGATCCATGAATCATCCAACGGCACTCTTTCTGCTGGCCGCTAAACAAGCCGAAATTAAAGCACTGCAACAACTTTCGACCAACTGTTTACTGGTCACCAGTATCAGCGAGCTGGTGCACCAGCTGCAGCGTGAGCGTGGTATCAGTAATATTTTCCTGGCTTCGGGCTGCGAGTTATTTGCTTTGCAGCGTCAGCAACAATTATTGCAAAGTGTTCAGGCCGAGCAGCAACTGCGTACCGCGTTGAACAAACAGTACCTGCAGGGGGAAGAGCCTTGTCATAGTAGTCGTTTACTCAGTGGTATCTCTTTAGCTTTGCAGGGAGTCGATCATCTGGCCGGATTGCGTGAACAAATACAGCAGCAGAAAATCGCGCCATTACAGGCTACCGAAGCCTATAGCCGCTTAATTGCTGCATGGTTAGCTGTGGTACTGGAGTCTGCCGATTTGGCTTGTGATGCTGGTATTACCCGTTTTCTGGTCGCTCTATTTAACTTACTGCAAACCAAAGAATACGCAGGACAGGAGCGGGCATGGGGTGCTATGGGCCTGGCTTCAGGACAGCTTACTACTGAGTTGGCTGAGCGTTTATTGTTGCTGCAACAGGCGCAGCAACACAGCGCTGCTGTATTTCTGGAATTTGCCACAACGGAGCAACAGCAGCAGTGGCACCAGTTGGACCAGTCTACAGCCGCAAAACAACTACGCCAGTTGCGAACTATGATCCAGCAACTGTCTGGTACTGCAGCACCTGTGCCTGCGGTCAGTGATCTCTGGTATCAGTTTGCGACAGAACGTATGGATGAAATGCATCTGTTGCAGGCAGGACTCACAGCACAATTGCAGCAACTGACATCAGCGACAGTAGAAGCAGCACAGCAGAAGTTAAAGCAACATCAGCATAAACTGACAGAATTAAGCGAATTGACCGGACTGCCCACAAGTTCAGGCTTAACTTTGTTAATTGACCCCAGTATGCCGGGTTTGTACGGTGCTTCTGTGATGCCCGCAGGCCAGGCCGAACCCACAGTACAGGCGCCCAGCCGGTCCTTTTATCAGTTATTGTCTGAACAGGCGCAACATATCCGTCAGATGCAAACTGAACTGGCGGATGCCCGTCGTGCTGTCAGCGAACAAAAGCTGATAGACAGGGCTAAGTTATTGTTAATGCAATATAAAAATATGACGGAAGAGCAAGCTTACCGTCAGTTACAGCAAAGCGCCATGAAGCAACAATGCCGTATTGCCGATGTTGCTGCAGCTGTCGTAAAGGCTTTGGCAGCTGTTAAGGCCTAGTGTCAGTACCCCAGCTGGGGATCAAACCACAAAGCTTTGTTTTGCAGAGGTGTTTCGGCAGGAAGTATAGGGTTTTTTAGTTCAATCACAGTTCTGGATTTTAACTCGGCCTGCTGTATGGCACTGCTGAAATGTTGTAAAAACAACTGTTGCATACTGCCATCTTCAATGGCTCTTAACAGCCCAATCTCTATGGCATTGGCCAGTTCGATATTGTCTTTTTGTACAAAAAAATACAAAGCGGCCGGGTAATGTAAGACCCATTTGGGCGCAACACTTAGCGACATACCGGCTTTTTGTTGTAGTTCAGGCCAGATTTCTGTAACTGAGCGGGGGAAATAATCAATACGTTTCGCCTGTAGCATTTTAAACATAGCGTCAAAATCGCCACTGCCTAACACCCTGAAATGGTTGGCTTTTAAAATGGGGTAATCCGGCCAGTCACTTCCCTGGATCGAAGGGCTGGTTTTTAATTGTTTTTCATCCAGTTGCTGAATTTTTTGTTCGTTATCGTTATGAATAAGCAATAAACGCCAGCCAATTAATCCTCTGTCTATTGGTACTCTTATGGGCCGCAACTCTTTTTCCCGTTCCGGTGAGGTCATAGTCCAGACCACATCCAGACCACTGTTAGACCCCAACTGGCGTAAGGTTCTGTGCTGTGACATCACTTGTCCGCTTGGCACCAGTTGATACTCAGTGCCGGATTTTTCTATTGCCAGATGCAACAAGGCAATAGGATAGCTGCCACGGGCATCTCCCAGCATAAACATAGGCCATGAGTAGATCACTTGTTGTTGTATAGCACTGCTGCAAAGAGGGAAAAGTGTGAAAAAAACGCTGGCGAGCAGAAGATAAAACCGGTTCGTCATCACAGACATTGTATGCACTCCGTGGCGTTGATTTAGAAACTATAGAACATTTCAGCTGCAAGGTGAGCTTGCTGTCTTCTGCTGATGTGATTTCACCGATTATAATCAGCGGCAAAATTGAGGTTAGGTGAAGTGATGACTGACGAGTTAAAAATTGAAGATTTAGTGTTGGGCGAAGGCAAAGCCGCTGAACGTGGGGCTTTAATCACAGCGCATTATCGCGGCTGGCTGGAAGATGGTACAGAGTTCGATTCGTCGCATAAAAGAGGCGAAGCTTTTCAGTGTATTTTAAGTAATAACAGAGTGATCCAGGGCTGGATTTTAGGCCTGAAGGGGATGAAAGTGGGTGGTACACGTAAGTTGTGGGTGCCGGCTCATTTAGCTTATGGCGAGCGCCAGATTGGCAACATGATCCCACCACACTCGAATCTTATTTTTGAGATAGAGCTATTGGAAGTGCTGACCAGAGACCAGTGATTTCGTTGTGAAACACCGCTGTTTTGTTATCAGTCAGTTATAAATTTGAAACCACTTACATCGTATGGGTTGTTTGCTCCGTTCTTTATCTAAATCTAGTTGATAACAATTCGTATTAGTGTATTATTCGCCCAAATTTATTTTGGGGGGTAATCATGGCGTTACAACAGAAATTCAGAAAATTGCCACTGTTGGTGGCAGTTCAGCTGGCTTGTGTGGTGGGAGCTGTTCAGGCCGCAGAAGATAAAGCTGAAAAAGAAATTGAAAAAATTACTGTAGTTGGCAACTACACAGTGAATGAAAACATTGATACTGCCACTGGTTTAGGTTTGTCTTTGTTTGAAACCCCTCAATCTGTCAGTGTGATTACGTCTCAACGTATTATCGATCAGGGTTTTAGCGGCATTAACGAAGTCATTAGCCAGACTGTCGGTGTGTCGGCAAAACAGCTGGACACCACCCGCAATACCTTCAGTGCCCGTGGTTTTGATATCGACAAGTACCAGATTGACGGTGTGCCTTTAGCCTGGTCTCTGGCGGGTGACTCAGGTGAGACAGTGGCTGACGTGGCTATTTATGAGCGTATTGAAGTGGTACGTGGTGCTACGGGTTTACTGACTGGCGCTGGTGATCCTTCAGCTTCTATCAACTTAGTGCGCAAACATGCTGATTCTGCAGAGCTGAAAGGTTACGTCAACGCTGGTATTGGCCGCTGGAATAACAAATTTGCTACTGCTGATGTATCCACTGGTTTAGACAGCGAAGGTGATTTGCGGGTGCGTTTTGTCGCTAAAAAAGAAGTAGGCGACAGCTTTATGGATATTCCTGAAGACGACAAAACCGTGCTGTACGGCATAGTAGATGCCGATTTAACAGCTCAGACTTCTGTCAGTTTTGGTACCAGCTATCAGGACAACCAACCTAAAGGTTCAACCTGGGGTGGTTTAGCGGCCTGGTTTAGTGATGGCACCGCAACCAACTGGGACAGAAGCATCACTTCTGCTGCAGACTGGACTTATTGGGCCTCCACCAATGAAAACAGCTTTGCCAATCTGGTGCATAACTTCGCCAACGGCTGGCAGGCAAAAGCCAGTTACAACCATATCAAAAATACAGCGGACACTAAGTTGCTGTATATCTATGGTTCTCCGGATAAGGAGACAGGTTTAGGTTTGTCGCCCTGGCCCTACAAAAGCTCTGGTGTCAGTACTCAGGGCAGTTTGGATCTGCAGTTAAAAGGTGACTATCAGTTATTAGGCCGCAGCCATGAGTTTGTGGTCGGTATGCTCAACAGTGACCAACAAGCTGAAACCGTCACTTTTGCCCAGACTTCGGCTTTTGTGCCTGTTGGTAATTTCTACGAATGGACAGGCAGCACTTATCCTGAACCAACGTTCTCCGCTACACCAACAGTTGCAGTGGATTTAGACACAGAACAGGACGGTTACTACGCGGCAACACGTTTTTCGCTGAGCGATGATTTAAAACTGATCGCCGGTGGTCGTTTATCCAAATGGGAACGCACTGGTGTCAATTATGGTGTGATTGAAAATTACGGTGATAACAGTGTGTTTGTGCCTTATGCCGGTTTAATGTACCAGCTCAATGCCAATCACAATGCCTATATCAGCCAGACAGAGATTTTTAAACCACAAAATGCCCGTGTCGCATCAGGTGAATTTATTGATCCGCTGGAAGGCACCAACACTGAGTTAGGTTTAAAAAGCTCTTTCCTGGACGGCAAAGTACAAACTGCAGTGGCGGTATTTAAAATTGAGCAGGACAATCTGGCTCAGGCTATTGGTACTTTCCCGCCGGTAGGCAACAACTTACCTGAAACTATGTATCGCGCTGCGCAGGGTGTCGAAAGTGAAGGTTTTGAACTGGAAGTGATAGGCCGGTTAATGGATAACTGGAATATCTCTGCCGGTTATTCGCAGTTTAAAGCCGAAGATGCGGCTGGTACTGAAGTGAATACCGATCACCCGCGTAAGAAGCTGAACATTTTCACAACTTATGACTTTGCCCATGAGTTACAAGGTCTGGTGATTGGTGGTGGGATCAGCTGGGAAGACGAACAATACAGCGGCACAGCACCAAAAATCCTCTGGCAGGATTCCTATAGCCTGGTCAGCCTGATGGCTCGTTATGAGGTGACAGAACAGTTTTCTGTGCAGTTGAACGTCGACAACCTGTTTGACGAAACTTACTACAGCCAGATTGGTTTCTTTGACCAATACGGCTACGGCACACCACGTAACTTCACTTTAGGCGCGACTTACTCGTTCTAATCAGGGGCAGAGCCTTGGCTCTGACCTGAATAAGTTGGAGATGAAAGGGTCAGAGTTAAAACTCTGACCCTTTTGCTAAAGCGTAATCCACACCGGCACAAATCACCGCCACCTGAGCTGCATTACATTGTTCCGGGCTGGCTTTAGGGCTATCCGGATAGACTTCAGTGGTTGTGACAAATTTGGCATCTGTCATACCGCCGCATAATCCCAAGGCACGTTTGGGGTAGTTCACCACGCCAAACTGGGCGAGTTTTTCACCGATCAGGCAGCCGTCTTCATCAGCTTCAGCTATGTGAGTGACTTTTTGTACTGCTTCGATAATAGCGCGCTGAAAACCAGCTTCTGGTTTATCCGTGTCGCCGACCAGATAAAAACCATCCGGAATATTCCAGTTGTGATTCACTGTGCCATCCCGGGCTGCTTTGGCCGGACGGAATTCGCTGTTATCTGAATCTGTGGTTTCGTGCAGGTCGATATGCACCAACAGGTCCCCCTTGTGCTGACGGACAAAAGCCATAGCCAGGCTAGCTTCATCTGACTGACTTTCTGCACCAAATGAACGGTTCGGATCCACAGCTTTTGGGTTCCAGCGGTTGATGGTTTCATAACCCCAGGGGCTGATACAAGGCAACACCAGCAGGTTTACTTTGGTGCTGTAATGGCTGAATTGTTCTTTTATAAACTTCAGCGCACCTTGTACACCACTGGTTTCATAACCATGCACACCACCAGTCACCAGTACTATAGGTTTGTCGGCCTGCCAGTTTTTGCTGCGAACCGCAAACAGCTCATACACAGGTAAATGAAAAGCGCTGTAATCCAGAGTGCCGTAATTCAGCAGTTCAGCACTATCAGGCAGAAACTGCTGCAGCGGGGTGACCACCTGGTCCTGATAACTACGTTTGATTTGTTGTTCACTCAGCCACTGCTTTTTTTCGGCCTCGCCCCAGGGCGTGCCTACAGTGCCTATGTGATAAATAAAGTCTTTCATTGGGGTCGTCATACCGTACCTTTATACCTGTATTGGTTATTATTTTTTGGTCATTTCATCAGCAATCTGCAACAGACTGGCAGCCAGAGTGGCTGGGTCTTGTGCGCCGGAAATCAGGTAACGCTGATTGATCACAAAAGCTGGTACTGAACTGATACCGGCTTGCTGATACTGAGCTTCTTCGGCGCGGACTTCATCAATAAATTGCTCTGACTGCAGTACTTTTAATGCTTCATCTGCATTGAGTCCGGCTTTTTCCGCACATTTTTGCAGAACCTGCGCTTTGGATACATCCTCGGCAAAACCAAAATAGGCTTCAAATAAGGCCTGTTTCATCGCTGTTTGTTTATCAAAAGCGGTCGCCCATTTCACCAGACGGTGGGCGTCAAAGGTGTTGCAGGTAAAACGTTGCTGCATTTTTTCAAAATTCAGCCCAAGATCAGTCGCTACCTTAATCATCGCATCCTGATTTGCGCGCATTTCCGCTTCGCTGCGGCCATATTTTTTGCTCAGTGCAGGCAAAATGGGCTCAGGAACTAAGTGCGGATCCGGGTTTAACTCAAAGGCCCGCCATTGAATACTGACGCTGACTTTGTCCTTGATGCTGGCCATGGCTTGTTCCAGCCGGGCATAACCAATAGCACACCAGGGGCAGGCAATATCGGAGACTAAATCTATATGCAGGTTTTTCATCACAGATCCTGAATAAGGGAAGTTTGGTTGGATCTGGTTACGTTAGCTCAGAATATCAATGCTTCATCCGGTATTTGTTCTGATCGAGGCGGGCAATCTGCGTCAAAATAAGCAGCCGGATGCTGATTTCCGGCTACTTGTTTTTGCAGTTGTATAACAATGGCTAACTGTGCCGCAGTTTAAAAACGATAATTGATGCCGGCACTAAGGCTGTCTACATCAAAATCAACTTCATCATCGCCTAATTCGGGTAAGACGGCATATTCAAAATTGATACTCAGGTTGGAACTAATACGCAACTCTGCGCCCGCACCATAAATCAGACCATCTTCGCTGAGACTGTCGTTCAGGTTTCCGTCTTCATCATTGATCCTGAAATCGTATTTGGTTTTATTAAAACCTGCGATGCCGTAAACAGACAAAGTTTCCAGCACTGGCCAGGACGCTTTGCCGAGTACTGAATAGCTGTTATCTATGCCTATTTTGGCTTGGTTTAATACTCCGGAATACTCTTCATCCTGCACTCCGACACCTAAACGGCCTTCAATGGCAAAGATGTCATTTAGCTTGTAGCCCGCCACCCCTGAAACTAAGCCAAAATCCCAGGAAGCATCATCCACACTTTGCTGGCTGTATTGAGCACCAAAATAGAAAGGTTGTTCAGCCTGAGCTGAAAATACTGTGATTGAACAGCCTAAACTCATCAATGCTACCGCAATTTTTTTTAACATATTTTTCCTTAAATAATCTGAGAATACTGTTGGCCTCCCAGGCATAACAGCTGTCCGCCAGAGGACCTGGATGAATTTATGTTAATTATTGTGAACCAGAGATTAACGGTTTTTGGCTGGAGCATTGTTACTTTCTGTCGGCTATCTGCACTCCATGGCTTTCTTCTGGCTTAGGTGAGGAGCTTCGTCATAAAGCGGCTCTGGCTAAAATAAAGCTGTGGCACCAATTTACTCGCATAGGTTTTGGCCTTACACTTTGCGCGTTTTTTACACAGGAGGCCTTATGGCAAAAAAACCAACGGCAGAGCATGGCCGCGGCGAAATCCGGGATAATGCACTCAAAGCTTTAGTGACCAGCACCTTGTTTCGGATGCAGGTGGTGAAAGCTCCGATCAAACTCGCACGCCTCGGCGACGAAG
>CBIMJC010000047.1:0-17343 GCA_966244125.1 uncultured Rheinheimera sp. | reverse complement strand
GTTGGCGTTTTTGTCGATTGCGGTTAGGCGGTTTAAAAGGATGAACCTGTGATTATTTCTTTGTTAGGTCTTTGGCTAACATCGGCTGTAGCTACTGCCCCGCAGTACATGCCCGCTATGGATCAATCAGAGTGGCGCATCAGCGGTGATCAATTTCAGTGCCGGATGGAGCAGGATCTGGGTGCTATGGGCACGCTGGCTTTTAGCAAAGAGCCTGCCCGTGTGATTGAAATGCAATTAACTCTGCATGCGGCTCATCTTGAATTACAGGATGTGCAGGGTCAGGTGGTGACTGCCGGCTGGCAACCTGAACAGCTGGCTCCTGCAGTACAATTTTCCCCTACTTTTATCAACGCCAAAGTGGCCCGTTTTATTGAACAGGTGCCGCTGGTGATGCAGCAATTGCAGCAAGGTTATTGGTTGCAACTGATGCTGGATCTGCCGGGTCAGGAAATGGTCCTGACTGTGCCTAATATCAAATCCTCCAAAGCATTGGCTGAATTCCAGCGTTGTATCGACGCATTGCTCCCTTTGTCCTGGGAGCAAGCCCGTGAATTTCAATTGTTTTTTCCTCTGAATGATCGCCAGCCTTCAGCTGACGACATTACGCATCTGAAAACTCTTGCGCGTTACATCCTGCAGGACAAAGCCGTGAAAAAAGTATTGGTAGACGGATACACAGACGACATGGGAACCAGCATCGCCAACAGAGTGATGTCCGAAGAACGCGCCGATGAAGTTGCGTCAAGATTAATTGAATTTGGTGTCAGCAAAAGCAAGCTGGAGATCCGTGCCCATGGCAACAGATATCCCTCTGCTGCCGGCAATAAAACCCAATCGCACAACAGGAGAGTACTGGTCCGTTTGATCCGTGCTCAAAGCTGAACGACAAGAGTGAAACCATGAACATGAAACATTTACTTTGGATTGAACAATGCCGGCCGGGACAAGACCTGATGCTTTGTGTCAAAGCTGAAGGTTTTCAGTTAAACCACGCTGCCGACCTGAGCGCAGTGCTGAACTCTTGTTCCCTGCAACAGCCGGACATTATCGTGATGGCCGCAGAGCTGGCAGAAATGCGGACTCTGGATTTAATGGTGCTGCTGAAAAAACAACATCCATCCAGCCAAATTATAGTGCTGGTGGAAAAAGACCAGCATGCAGTAGCGGCTGAGAGTCTGAACTACGGCGCCATAGATTATTTGCTGAAGCCGTTTAACCAGCAGCAATTGCAAAACACTATCCGCAATGCTTCGTCGATAAGCCGTGGTTTAAGAGACTTAGTCGCTGTGTCGCTGGGCAGCCGTCAGGTGTTGCAACTGGCCAACAGAGCGGCTCAGACCGATGCCACTGTGTTACTCAATGGCGAGTCAGGCACAGGTAAAGAGCGGTTGGCCCGTTATATCCACAATGTGTCTGCCCGTCGTGATCAGGCTTATGTGGCTATTAACTGTGCTGCTATTCCGGAAAATATGCTGGAAGCTATGTTGTTTGGTTACAACAAAGGCGCCTTTACCGGAGCAGTCAGCCAGCAAATCGGCAAGTTTGAAGCCGCCAATGGCGGTACTTTGCTGTTGGACGAAATTTCTGAATTACCTCTGTCTTTACAAGCCAAATTACTGCGGGTGTTGCAGGAGCGTGAGCTGGAACGTTTAGGCAGCAACCACAAAATTAAACTGGATGTACGGGTGATAGCCGCCAGCAACAAAGACTTACGTCAACTGGTGGATCAGGGCTTGTTCCGTCAGGATTTATTTTACCGGCTGGATGTATTGCCACTGAGCTGGCCTGCTTTACGTGAACGCAAAGAAGATATTATCCCGCTGGCCGAGTTTTTTGTGCAGAAGTATGCCGATGGCAAATATGTACTGAGCCAAGAAGCCAAAGCTGCACTTTGCCAATACAACTGGCCAGGCAATGTGCGTGAGCTGGAAAACGTGGTGCAGCGTGCTTTGGTGATGGCGCGGGGTATTGAAGTGCAGGCTATCGATCTGAATCTGCCGTTGCAGCCTGCAGTGATACCGGAATCAGCCAGCATTAACCATCTGAAACTGAATAAAAAGAATGCCGAATTTGATTACATCCTGGGCGTGCTGAACCAATTTAATGGGCACAGAACCCGGGCTGCAGAGGCTTTGGGCGTCAGCACCAGAGCCTTACGATACAAACTGGCCGCTATGCGTGAGCATGGTGTTGATATTGATGCAATAGCTTAAGCAGCAGGAAGGATTAGCTATGATTTCTCCGTTAAATACCCAAAATGTGTTACTCAGCCAGTTTGATCAGTTGCAACAAATTGCCAGCAATGAACAGGTGATGCCCGCACAAAACGACAGTTCGTTGTCCGGTGATTTTGCCTCTGCTTTACGTTCTATCAACGCGCAGCAAAATCTGTCATCAGAAATGATGGCAGCGGTTGATGCCGGCCGCAGTGATGATCTGGTGGGGGCTATGGTTGCCAGTCAAAAAGCAGATTTAAGTTTTTCGATGTTGCTGCAAATCCGCAACAAAGTGATGAATGGTGTCGATGACATCATGCGTATGTCTCTGTAAGGCGGGCCTGGAATGAAAACTGAATTGGCAAAATCTCTGCCTGTGGCAAGTTCCGACAACAGACTACGGGAAAGGGTAATTAACTTATCCAGCAAAATGAACTGGTTGCCTGCTGGTGATAAAAGTCTGGCTTCTATAGCTTTGCTGGCCACTTTGGTCGCCGCCACCATAGTAGTGATCCTCTGGACTTCGGCAAAAAACTTTGTGCCTTTGTACGGCAATCAGGAGCATTACGACAAAGCCGGTATAGTGGAAATTCTGGATAAAGAGCAGTTTCCGTTCCGCATCGATACCGACAGCGGCAATATTATGGTGCCGCAGGAACGTTTAGCCGATGCCCGTATTACGCTGGCAGCCCGTGGTATTAAAGCCGCCATGCCTGAGGGCTTGTCGGCTATGCAGGACAAAGTCACCATGGGCACCAGTCAGTTTATGGAGTCGATGCAGTACCAGCACGCGCTGGAAGGTGAATTAGCCCGCACCATTATTACGATGGATGGGGTGCGTAACGCCCGGGTGCATTTAGCTATTCCTAAACGTAATTTGTTTGTTGGCCGGCAGGAAGAAAAATCTGCCGCTTCCGTGATGGTGGATTTGGCCCCTGGTTATAACCTCAAACCTGAACAGGTAGAAGCTATTGTCAGCCTGGTTTCCGGCAGTATCCCGGGTCTGGACAGCCGCAATATTTCTGTGGTCGATCAGCGCGGTAAGTTAGTCAGCGGCAATCTGTTTGACGAAACTCCTGTAGGGAAAGAAACCGACAAAAAACTCGCCTTTATTGAAAAAGTGGAACGCTCAGTTGAAGAGCGGGCTTCTATTATGCTGCTGCCTATTTTAGGCGATGGCAATTACCGTATTCAGGTGTCCGCTGATGTCGACTTTAACGTGGTGGAAGAAACCCGTGAAGCGCTGGATAAAGAGGGCGTGTTAAAAAGTGAAAACAGCAAAACAGATTCTATGCTGGACCAGCTGGCGATGGGGATCCCGGGCTCTTTAGCCAATCAGCCGCCAGTGCCAGTGCAGCCTGGTGCAGCAGCTCCGGCTGAGAACAATGAACGCACCTCACAACGTAATGAAATGCGCCGCGAATTTGATACAGGCAAAGCCATCACCCACACCCGTTATGAAATAGGCCGGGTCCGCAGTCAAAGCGTGTCTGTGCTGGTGAACGAAGCGGCGGCAGGCGCAACCCCCTGGACGCCTGAGCGTTTGGCTCAGTTAGGCGAGATGATTAAAACCGCCACAGGCCATCAGGCCGACCGTGGTGATCAGTTTAATATCACCAGTTTCAGTTTTGTTCCCAGTGATGCTGCCACTCAGATGGAAGGCATGGCCTGGTGGCAAATGCCTGAAATGAAAGAGTATTTGCGTTACCTGATCGGCGCCATTATTGGCCTGGCGCTGGTGATTTTTGGTGTCCGTCCTTTAGTGAATCATTTGGTCAGCCGTAAAAATAAAGAACAACAGAGTGCAACGGGTTTTCATGGCATGGCTGGTGCTCAGAACCCGACTGCAATGCAAAATGCGGATGTTTCGACAGGGCCTGCCGTACTGGATGCCAAAGCAGACCCTGCTTTACCTAATAACCAGGCGACAGGGCCACAACACAGCATTCATTTACCCGAAGTCGGCTCTGAATTTGCACAGCAAATCAACCACTTGCAATTACTGGCCAACCGTGAATCTGACCGGGTGACCGCAGTGATTAAATACTGGATAGAACGAGGAGTCAGCATTGAATCCGTTAAGAGCTGAGCAAAGCAAACAGATCTCGGATCTGGACAGAGCCGCTATCCTGCTGTTGAGTATGGGTGAAGAAAATGCGGCTTGTATTATCAAGAAGTTAGGCCGAAATGAAGTGCGGGCTTTGTCGGAGCGTATGGCCAAAATTGCCAATGTGACACAAGACGATGTCGCCACTATTCTGACGGACTTTTTTGACCAGTACCGCACTGAAAGTGGGGTCAGCGGCGCGTCCCGAGTCTATCTGGAGCGGGCTTTGGACAAAGCTGTAGGCCGTAAATTAGCCCGTGGCATGCTGGATGACATTTATGGTGGTGCTTTGGCCGATGACGTCCGTCGGCTGGAGTGGGTGCCAGCTGAGCTTTTGGTGCGTTTTATGGAGCAGGAACATATTCAGATGCAGGCGCTGATCCTGGCCTTTTTACCTGCAGAACAGGCCAGCACTATTCTGGGCTTATTTCCGGCGCAAAAACACGACGATATTTTGTTCCGTATTGCCAATATGCGTGAAGTCAGTGAACACGTGATTGAAGATTTACGTTACACCCTGGAGCGTTGCATCGAGTATGTCGGCGAACAAGTGGGCGCCCGCATCAATGGTGTGCAGCAGGTCGCTGACATTATGAACAGATACAGCGGTAACAAATCCGAAGTGATGGAGCTGCTGAAAAAACACGATATTGCGATGGCGGATGCGATTGAAGACAAAATGTATGACTTCTACAGCTTAAGCCGCCAAAGCGAAGATGTGTTGAATCAGCTGCTGACCGACATCCCGGACGAGCTTTGGGTGACGGCACTCAAAGGCGCCGATGTGGCTTTGACCGAAAGTATTCTGGCGGTATTGCCCAAACGTCTGGCTCAGGTCTACCGTCAGCAAATCGAAACCATGAAACCTCAGCCTGTGCGTAAAGTCGAAGCCGCCCGGGCTGAGATCATGACCATAGTGAAACAGATGATGGCAGCAGGACGGCTGGAATACCGTCTCTACCCTGAAGAGACGGTAGGCTGATATGAGCGCCGTGTTGCAGCAGGACCAACAATTCCGCTTTCCATCTTTGCAGCGCAAAGATGGCAATGCCACAGTGCAGCAATTGAGTGAGCAGTTTTATCAGCAGGGTTTTCAGGCTGGTGTAGCGGCGACAGAGCAGGAAGCTTATCAGCGGGGTGTCAGCGAAGGTCAGCAGCAGTTAGAGCAGTTCTGGCAAAAAGAGCTGGAAAAACAACAGAATGAACTGGCACAAAAGCAGCAGCGGGCTTTGGACTTTTTAACAGAACAATTTAATCAGCAGCTGCAGAATAAAGAACAGCAGCTGGCTCAGGAGCTGTTATTGCTGGTGCAGCAGCTGGCCAGCACTGTGCTGCAGACCGAGCTGGTGTTACAACCGTCCTTATTACAGCTGGCTATTGATCAGTTGTTGCCGCAACTGGGGGCAACCGATCCTCTGGTCTCTATTCAGTTGTCCCAGGCCGATGCGCCGCTTTTTAGTGGTATCCGCCATATTCAGCACATTCCGTTGCAGTTTGATGCCAGCCTGCCGTCAGGCCGGGTGCAGTTTAATGGTCGCCAGCAATTGCATCAGCTGGATTTTCAGCAGCGTTTAGAGCAGGCCATGTTGCCGGTACGCCGGGTGTTGTTGGGTGATGATGCGTAGGTCATTCAGCGCTAGCCTGAGTCTGGCCAGAGCCCACATTCAGCCACCGGATTGGGTGCACAGTTATGGCCGTTTGCTGCGGGTCAACGGCATGATTTTATCTGCCGCCGGTCACAGTTTTACTTTGGGTCAGCGTTGTCAGATTGAAAGTGAAGATGGCCAGTGGTTTGATGCTGAAGTGGTAGGTTTTGACACCGATCAGGCCTTTTTAATGCCATTAACAGCTGTGGATGGTTTAAGAGCCGGGGCCCGGGTCCGCACTGTAGCCACGGCCAGCCAATTGCTGGTTTCCACTGAATTATTAGGCCGGGTACTGGACGGTTTAATGTGCCCGCTGGACGGCAAAGCGGCCATTAAAACCGGCGAACGTATCAGTGCGGCTTTACCTGCAGTGAACCCATTACAAAAAAAAGGCGTCAGTGCGCCGCTGGATGTCGGCATTCGCGCTATTAACTCGCTTTTTACTGTAGGCCAGGGCCAGCGTATGGGCTTATTTGCCGGTTCAGGTGTGGGTAAAAGTAAGTTGCTGGGCATGATGACCCGTTATACCCAGGCTGATGTGGTGATAGTGGGACTGATAGGCGAACGCGGCTGGGAAGTAAAAGATTTTATCGAACACAGTCTGGGCCCTGAAGGTTTAAAAAAGGCCATAGTCATTGCAGCTCCGGCCGATCAGTCGCCTTTGCTGCGGTTAAAAGCAGCGGAGTTGAGTCACAGGTTAGCGGCTTATTACCGCGACTTAGGTTTTAACGTTTTGCTGCTGGTTGACTCCTTAACCCGTTATGCCCAGGCGCAACGTGAAATTGCCTTGTCTGTCGGAGAACCTCCAGCCACTAAAGGTTATCCGCCTTCGGTATTTAGCAAACTGACGCAACTGGTTGAAAAAGCGGGCAACAGCGCCGATAGCAAAGGCAGCATGACCGCCATTTATACCGTATTGGCCGAAGGTGATGATCAGCAGGACCCGATAGCAGACGCAGCGCGCGCTATTCTGGATGGTCATGTGGTGTTAAGCCGGACGCTGGCCGAACGTGGGCATTATCCGGCCATTGATATTGGCGCTTCGATCAGCCGCGTCATGCCACAAATAGTGCCGGATCAGCAGCTCAAACATGCCTATGCGTTAAAGCGACTCTATTCACGCTATTTGCAGGTGCAGGAATTAATCCCTTTAGGGGCTTATCAGATGGGCAAAGATCAGGAGCTCGACAGAGCAGTGCAACTTTATCCGGCCATCGAACATTTTTTATGTCAGGGTTTACAGCAAAGCTCTGATTTTCAGCAATCCCAAGCCGATTTAACTAAATTGTTGAGTTAAGCCTATGTTGAAAAAATATCTGGAACAACAGCAAGCCAATTTAAAGCAAATGGGACAACGCCAGCAGCAACTGAATCAGCAGGCCGCCAATGAAGAGCGGCGTTTGCAGCTGCTGACCGAGCATATCTCCGGTATGGAGCGCAGCTATCAGATGAAATCGGCTTTGGGTTTACAAAATCTGGCGTCGATGAAAACTGTATTGCTGGATATGCAACAACAGCAACAACATAAAACTCAGGCGGCTTTTGCTGAATTACAGCAACAGCAGCAGGTGTGTCAGAAACAGGTAGCGTACAGCAAAGGTATAGAAGCGGTGATCCAGCACAGGGAATTGGCCGCCCAGCAAAAACAGCAAAAAGCCGAGCAGCAGCAAGCCGATGAAATTGCGATGCAGTTGTTTCAGCTCAGGCTAAAAAAGCCAGCATAAGTCCCTCTTTTCTAAATCAAAATTTTCGGACTACACTGGTAAAGGGCTGTGTTTAGCCCTTATAACCAGAAGAGAGTCCTTATGAAACTTATAAAAATACTACTGATCGGTTTTTTATTGGCTGTGGCTCTGTTGCTGCTGGCCGCTTTGGTGTTGCCCTCGTCCTATCAGGTGGAACGCAGCGTCAGTATCAATAAACCCAAAGATCAGCTGTTCAGTTATCTGGTGCTGTTAAAAAACCAGGACAACTTCAGCGTCTGGATGGCTTTGGATCCGAATGTGAAAAAAACCTATCAGGGTGAAGATGGCACTGTAGGTTTTGTGTCAGCCTGGCAGAGTGAAAAGCAGGAAGTAGGCGCAGGCGAACAGGAAATCAAAGCGATCAAAGCCGGTGAACGTATTGAGTACGAACTGAGGTTTTTAGAACCTTTTGCGTCAGTAGCACAGGCCTATATGCAACTTGAAGCAGCGCAGGCTGATCAAACCACAGTGACCTGGGGCTTTCAGGGCCATATGCCTTATCCGATGAATCTGTTATTGCTGGTGATGGATATGGAAGGACTGATAGGCAAAGATCTGCAACAAGGCCTGGATAAGCTGAAACTGCTGCTGGAACAACCTGCAGCAGGTTAAAAAAGGGGGAGTTTCCCCCCTATTTTTGGCCGAATTTTGTGATCAGTGTCGATACTTCAGTGATTTTTTGCTGCAGCAAAACCCGGTTCGCTTTGGTTTCAATATTCAGCCTAAGCAAAGGTTCGGTATTGGAGCTGCGTAAACTCAGCCGCCAGTCGTTAAACACCAAATCCAGACCATCGAGTAGGCTGATACTCTGTAATTCGGCCTGATAATGCTGTCGAATCGACTGCATCACTGCATCGGCATCTTTTACTTTAAAGTTGATTTCATCACTGCATGGAAATTGCTGTTGCAGTTGTTTCACCAGAGCTGAAAGCGGCACGCTCTGCTGCGACAGCAACTGTGCCACCAGTAACCAGGGAATAGTGCCATTGTCACAGTAGGCAAAGTCGCGGAAATAGTGGTGAGCACTGATTTCTCCACCATAAAGTGCATTTTCAGCACGCATTTTTTCTTTCATAAACACATGGCCGGTCTGACTCAGTACCGCTATGCCACCACTTTCGGCCACACTTTGTTGCGTCGCCCAATACAAACGTGGGTCATGTACAATTTTTTGCTCCGGGCTGGCGCTGAGTAACGACTGCGCCAACAAACTCACCACATAATAACCATCAATAAACTGACCCTGCTCGTCAAAGAAAAAACAGCGGTCAAAGTCGCCATCCCAGGCCACACCAAAATCCGCTTTATGCTCAAGTACAGCCTGACTGGTCACAGCGCGGTTTTCGACTAACAAAGGGTTAGGTACTCCGGTTGGGAAAGTACCATCAGGTTCAAACTCTAACGCTATGATCTGCAGAGGAAGTTTTGGCGCTATGGCATTGACCACCAGGCCTGCACCCCCATGGCCGGCGTTCATCACTACTTTAAGCGGCTTGAGTGCGCTCTGCTGAATATAAGTCAGCAAGTGTTCGATATAAGCAGGCAAGGTGTGTTGCTGCTGATAGTCACCCTGTTGCGACAGGTTATGGCTAAAGTCAGCCGTGGCGACCAGTTGTTTGATCTGTTGCAGTTCAGTCTGCGCATTCAGAGGCACGGCGTTTTTTCCAACCAGTTTCATACCATTGTAATTGGCCGGATTATGGCTGGCCGTGATACAAATACCTGCATCCGCATTGAGGTGAAACACCGAAAAATACACTTGCTCAGTACCACAAAGGCCAATATCTATTACCTTTGCACCGCCTTCAGTTAAGCCCTTGGCTAAAGCTGCGCTTAATGCCGGACTGGACAAGCGGATATCATGGCCAATGACCACAGTTTTTGCCGCTAACACCTGACACAGAGCTCTGCCTATCCGCCAGGCTAATTCTTCATTCAGCTGCTCCGGCACAGTGCCGCGAATATCGTAGGTTTTAAAACAGGAGACTGGCCACATAAGTTAGGTTCTTCTGATGTAAATAAGGCCGGAGTATACCGCCTTTTTATCCACACCGACATCCGGGGCTGATACCAAACTGATACAGCTCTGAGCCTGACCTTTGTCAGTGGCAGAGTAAGCTGTTTGTACCCAAAACATTTGACCTTGAACTTTAAAGGCGAATGGTACAGGGGGAACTGCAACTTATGTTGTTATCTATTTCACTATGAAAAGGAATGATCATGGCTCTTATCAATATTCTTGTCGCAGTGAACGCTGCTGAACTGGCTGAGCGTTTGGCTGATGGTTCAATGAAACCCGGTTCTGTTGGCAGTCCAACCAATTTAGGAGCCTGGGGTAGCTCTGATGTATTTGTTTCTATGATTGCTCAAAACAGCTATGTGTCCAGTGATCAGGGCGGTTCTGAACTGGATATCAAAGCCAGTTCCGGGGATACAGTGCGCTGGACAGTCAGCACTTTTGATGGCGACACAGATTACACTGCCTTTTTGTACAACGGCAACTTTAACCCGGCCGCCAGTATCACCCCTTTAAGTTATTTTAATATGCATACCAGTGTGTATCTGCCAAGCGGCACGGACCCGGTGAATGGTACTTTGCAGCTGTTCCACAATAATGCCTACGCCACACAAGGCACTGTGATTGAACCTGGCCAGAAAATTCAGTACACCCTGAGTTTCAAACTGGTCAATAACAGCACAGGTGCTGTGATTGGTTACGTTAGCTGGGATCCGTTTATCAGTATTGCAAACTGAGTACAGCCCCGTTGACCAAGGCCTGAATTTCAGGCCTTTTTTCTGCCCGCTCCGGTATCAATTTCGTCTCAGCCGGATTATTGGTTAATCATTTGTAAATTTTGAACTGGACTAAAAAGATGGTCAGGTTCATAATTCTGTCTCTTTTTTGAAAACAAAACCGTCTAGACTCAAGACTGGTTTTGCTACTGCCATTCTCTTTTCCAATTCATGGAGTGAACGCCTTATGCAAGAAGCTCTGGTATTAAAAGTTGAGTTGCTAAAATCGCTGCGACAACAACGTTTGCTGAGTCAGGAGGAGTTATTTAATGCCTGTCAGCAGCGTTCGTTACGGGTGTCGCTGGCGACTATTAAAAGAGCGGAGACAGGAAAAAAAGTCAGCTACCGCACTGTCAGGGAGTTGTCTGCATTTTATGCGGTACCGGCTTTGTCTCTGGTAATGCAGGAATCAGCTGACTCCGGTTTAGTCTGACCGGAGTCTCACAGTTATTTTTCAGGGAAACGTTGTTTTTCAATCATGCATTTGGCTTGGGTCAGCACAAAAACCTGGCCTGATTTGTTGTGTTTTAGCTGACATTGGCCCTGCTCTATCTGCAGTATAAAGAGGTTGGCTAAATCCATATGCCGCCCATCCAGAGGTCGGCCTTTGTCATCTTTCAGTACCACGGACTCAACCCACAGCTGGCTTTCGAACAAATAAGCGTTGTCCGCCAGCTTCACTAAAGGCCCGCCTATAGCTTTTTGGATCTGTTGTTGCAGCTCCAGTTTTACCTCTGGTGAGGTTTCTGTCAGTACAGCAGGTTCAGCAACAGCCTGAACCTGCTGGCAAGCGCTGACGAGCAGCATAGTGCCTGAAATGGCATAGGTGAAAAACAGCTTTTTATTCACTCTTCGGGTCTCTGATGGGTTGACGAATACTGTTGGTCAAAGGCAAAGCGGACGGATTTTTTACGGCCGCACCCAGGCTGATCCCGGCGGCCGATGACATCTCAGCCAGACCGGATTTAGCACTTTGTGCCTGTGCTGTTGCTGATGCAGGCAAAGTCAGGCAAGAGTTATTGTCGACATAATACAGTGCCGTCTCTAACATATTTTCTGCCGGATCGCCTAAATCCCGGGATAAATCATCAGCTACAGAACAGCCTTTGACATCTGCCGCAAACACCGGGTTATTGGTGGGTTTAAAACCATCGGCATAGTCGCCAAATCCTTTGGAGTTAATACCACTGAACTGAATACTGAAGTAGGTGGTGCCACAGTTATCCTGCGGGTAAAAACCATAAGGTTTACCACAGGTTTTACCTCCTATCTGGATCACCTCCACATCTATACCCCGCAAACCATTCATAAAAGCTTCGCTGGCAGAACAGGTGTTTTCTGTGGTTAACACATAAATACGGCTTAAGTTTAAGTTTGGTAATGCAATGGTGGTTAAGGTATTGGTTTCAAAATTAATTTCACGATCATAAAAATCTGTCGGGCTTAAACTGGCACCTGTAATAGGGTTGGTATTGGGGTACTTATCATTAAACTGCAAACGCTCAAAATAACGGCCCTGAATAATAGCCGGACCTGTCACCATATAGCCCAGTTGTGCAGCTAAGGCTAACAAACCACCGCCGTTATAACGTAAATCCACCACCAGCTCTTTGATTGCAGCATCTCGGAATAGTTTAACTGAATCAATCAGTTGGCGCTGGGCAGGTACTATATAGCTATTAAACTGGAAATAACCTACAGGGCCTGAAGCCGTGTTGATGATTTTGGCATTTTGCACCGGACTTGAAGCCACATTGGCTGATCTGAGCTGATAGCTGATTTCGGTATTGGCAACAGTCCTGAATTTAAAGCTGTGGCTTTCACCGGCATTGTCCGGAAATAAACCCGCATTAAGGACATCAACGCCGGATGCTGTCGCATTACTGACAAAATCTACACCGTCGACCTCGAGCAAAAAGTCTCCCCTTTTCACTCCGGCCAAAGCTGCAGGTGAGTTGGGTTCGGTATAAGCCACAGTGAATGAGCGGGGCGGTACAGTGGAAAGCACAGACCATCTGATGCCATAACCTGAGCTGACACCGGATTGAGCCTGTTGTTGGTAATCAGCGGTATTTTCGGTGAAATGAAACTGGTCTTTGGCTATGCCTGAATCCGTCACTGCAGAGCTTTTCAGCAGATCAAAATAAGCCGAAATGCTGTAGCTGGTTGGGTTCGGATCCGGTAGTTCTCTATACCAAAGATAGGTTCTGTTGCTCCATGAACGTAACCACATCTTTTCGTGCATGGCGGTGCCGGCTTTGTCCGGGTAGGCTACGCCTTCAAAGGGATCTATGCCTGTTCTGGGGGACGCGCAAAAATTTTTAAACTGAGATTCAGGGCTGAACTGGCCCGCTGTCCAGACAGGTGCTGCTGGTGTTCCTCCGCCTGAACCGCCATTCCCTCCTGTGCCTCCGGAGTCAGAGCCGCCACCCCCACCACCACATGAGATTAAGCTGCTCAGTGTGATCAACAGGGGCAAAGTGAATTTAATGGTATGCTGCATCATGTCTCTCCGTTTGACTTGCCCATCAAGCGGGCACTACAGACTTTGTATCTCAGAGTATAGTTGGCCAGTGTATACCCAACAGACCTGAGTTGGATATGTTCTGAGTCTGGTGTTTTGCTGTGGTCCGTTGCACTTTGTACATCAGGCCAGACCCGGAGCTGAAGTTTCAGCGTTCGAAACCAGAATATTTACGTTTTGCCGCGCAGACAAAAGCAAAATTTCCCGGCATCACCAGCTCAGGATGGCGGATCTTGTTGAATAAAGCCCATCCTCCTTTGTAACGGCCTGGTTCTATCCGGTGCATATACTGTCCACCTTTTTGGCCATCCAGCATAGCTATGACTCTGTTGCCTTCGACGACAAAGCCATCACCATAGGGATCAACAAAATGCCCTTTGGTCAGCAAGACTCTGTCATTACACAGCTGGGCGGTAAACTGCAACCGGCGTTGCTGGTCACGAATTTTAAAGGTATTCACTTCATAGCTGTAGTCCCACTGCTCTGGACCGAGCTGCAATTCGCCTTTAATGACCCGGATCAAAGGTTGTCCAGTCGGGTCTGAGAGGGTAAAGGAGAAACATAACCAGCCGGATTCAGCATGTAATGTAAAAAGCTCCAGTCCGTTCACCCAGATACAATATTGCTCGCCACCTTCAGGGGAAAAATCAGCGTATACCGTATTCATGCCTACAGAAACTTGCACTCTGCGGTCCGGGTCGAAGCTAAAACCCGGTTTATTGATGCGGTGCTGATTAAAAGGCTGAGCTGTGCGTTCAATTAAGGTGGAATGGCTAAGCAAAAAGCTGCGCAGTTGTCTGGCATGCAAGGGGCAAATCAGCACTGCGGTTGGGCTTTGAGCTTGTTCATAGTAGCGAAACACCGGAGAACCGCAGAAAATACAACCATAAAAACAGTGCTGACGGCTTTGCAGTTTTTGTTGATCTGTTAAATCTGCGGCCAGTTTTAGTTCTGGCTGATGTTCCTCAACTGGCTGCATAATGATAAAACCTGCATAAAAAGTGCTGTGAATGCTCAGTTTCTAAATTAACTGAGGACTACCGGGTTTCACAATGCCCGCAGATGAAAAAACAGCAGAAAACTGACGCTGGATCAACTGCAGTTCATTTTCAGCCTCTGAGTTTTGCTGCAGCTCAGAAGGATGTAGCAAACACCTGATTATAAAGTTGGGTTAACTGAGCCCTGTCTGCTGCATCCACCCAACCTAAATGGGCGTCCAGATAACTTTTTTGCTGTGAAACCTGCTGCAGTCTTTGCTGAAAAAAACGGATTAACTCCAACCCTTGAGGTGTTCTGGTGCAGAGGATATAACCCAACATATAAGGCTCGGCCTCTTCGATGCTAAAACTGGTCAGTTCTGTGTTCTGACTGTATTGCGCCAGATAATGTTGCATCACATTAGGGTATTCGATCAGCAGATCCACTCTGTCTTCAACCAGCATATCAATGAGCCCGGCAGACATGTCCGCAGCACGCCTTTGCCAGAACTTATGCTGCCACTGAGGTTGCTTCAGCAGACTATCCAGCTGGTCACCATAAGAGCGGCCACCCCCTACGGCAAAATGCAGCTGATTGTCGGCTTTAAGCAACTGCTGCAGGCTGAGTTGGTTGTGCTTATTCAGTTGTTGTCGCAGGTAGGCTGTGGTTTTAGACGAGGTTTTACTGTAAAGCCTTAATCCCGGAAATACGGTATGCGGAATAGCAGTGGCGTAGCTGAACGCCAGACGTTCAGTCGTTTTTACTCTGTTGCCAGCACAGGCGGCAGTTTCGGTTTTTAATAAAGCCATGGCTCTGTCTGTGGTGGCTTGCACGGCCTCGGCCTGAAAAGCTGTTACACCCTGCATCAATAAGTTCAGGGTTAAACCATTTACGTCCAGCGCCTGTCGATACTGGTTTGGGTTTTGATGGGTGCTGTTATCGGTCAGCCAGATAAATTTCTGTGCAGCCAGACAAGGCCAGGCTAACACTAAAGCAACTAACGGAATGAGCAGAGATTTTTGCATTGACCACAGATCCTGCACTATGTCTGAGCTTCAGCATAGAGCAGGAAAGACTGGGATCACAATGCAATTTTAAAAAGTCGCTGCTTTGGGCAAGGCTCAGGTTGCAGCTTTTTTACCCGCTGTCAGGCTACTGCCGAGGGACGCTGCGATAACGGAAAATATCGCCAGCCACTGCAACAGGCTAAGTTGCTCAGCCAGAATAATCAGTCCGGCCAGAGCTGCAATAGCAGGTTCTAAGCTCATTAAAATACTGAAACTCTGAGCAGGCAAACGTTTCAGCGCCACCATCTCCAGGCTGTACGGAATAGCGCTGGAGAGCAAGGCTACAGCAAAAGCAAAAGGCAAGACGCTCCAGCTAAAGAGTGTGCTGCCAGCCGAAGCTAAACCTATAGGAAACAAAAACAAGGCGGCCACTGCCATACCTAAGGCGACCGCTGTGCCGCCATGCAAAGCGCCACCGGTTTTCTGACCAAAAATGATGTAACCAGCCCAACAGGCGCCTGCACCCAAAGCTAAAGCCACACCCAGCGGGTCTAACCTTGTGGCTTCGGTTTGCCAGGGCAACAGCAGAGCTATACCTGCCATAGCTAAAGCCACCCAAAGTAAATCCAGTTTACGTTTGGACGACAGCAGCGCCACAGCCAAAGGCCCGGTGAATTCCAATGCTACTGCTATTCCCAGAGGAATACGTTCAATCGCCAGATAAAACATCAGGTTCATGCCACCTAAACTGATGCCATAAAACCACAAGGCTTTTTGGTCTTGTTTGGCGGGCCATTTTTTCCAGGGCTGAAAGACTAAAGACAAGATCAAAGCCGCAAAACCCACCCGCAAAGCCGTGGTACCCTCAGGCCCAATCACAGGAAACAAGGTTTTGGCTAAAGATGCGCCGGATTGGATCACCACCATAGCGACCAGAACACTGGCAATGGCCCACCAAAATGACGCGTTACGGCTCTGTGGCATAAAATTCTCTGGATCAGTGCGGGGAAAAACGGATTTTACCACTCAAAGCTTGTATCGGGCGACAGAAAATATCAGATCTTTCAAAGCCTTTGGCTGGTGAGCTGATGCAGTTTACGTTAGGCTGCTGCATTGAATTTTTTTAAGGCTGTTTTGTTATGAAACTCTTCCGTATTCCGCTCTGGTTATGGCTGCTCTTTGTCGCAGCAGGCCTGGGTTATGCTTTTCATCCTTATCTGTTAGAGCAAATGGCGCAGATGGAACAAAAGCGTCTGTTGGCCCAGCCACAGCCGTCCGTCAAAACTATGCCAGAGCGGCTGGATTTTGCACGGCAAATGGCCGATCTGCGCTATCTGGCGTCTGAAGAACTGGCGGGCCGCGGCACAGGTCAGGAAGGTGGTGCCAAAGCCCAGCAATGGCTGGTTGCGCAGTTTACAGAAATAGCTTTGCTGCCGGCAGGCAGTCAGGGGTATTTACAACCTTATCAGCCAACCACGGGCAAAGCCCAACTGATGAAAGGTGCTGCTAATGTGTTGGGCCGGATTGAAGGCACTGATCCTGGTTTACCTGCGCTGGTATTGACAGCGCATTACGACCATTTAGGGCTGCATCAGGGCCAAATTTATTACGGCGCAGACGACAATGCGTCAGGAGTCGCTGCTTTATTGGCTCTGGCGCGTTATTTTAAACAGCATCCACCCCGCCATACCTTGTGGTTTGCCGCTTTGGATAACGAAGAAACCGGCATGTGGGGGGCCCGTATGTTGTTTGAACAACAGCTGCTCAAACCAGAACAGATCAAGCTGAATATCAATATGGATATGTTAAGCCAGAATACCCAGCAGCAGTTGATTGCTGTGGGTTCTTACCATTACCCCCAACTGGAACAACCCTTAGAGCAACTGCAGCAACAAAGTTCAGTACGGTTATTGTTGGGTTATGACAGGCCAGCCTGGCTGGTCGGCACCCATCAGGACTGGACCTTCAGTTCAGATCACAGGGAATTCCATAAAAGAGCCGTGCCTTTTGTCTATTTTGGTGTGCCGGATCATGCCCACTATCACCAGCCGACCGATACAGCAGACAATATCGATCCGCAGTTTTACCGGCAGGTCAGTGAAACAGTGCTGGATGCTGTGCTGCTGTTTGACGCCAGCTAACTCACTTATGAAACCAGGGGCCCTGTGCTATGCTGGCCCTATTCCGGCATAGCGCGGCGGCTTTTCAGTTTTTATGCGTATTCTTCACAGTTCCGACTGGCATTTAGGCCAGCATTTTATTGGCAAAAGCAGGGCAGATGAGCACAAAGCTTTGTTTGGCTGGCTGAAGCAACAAATTGAAGT
>CBIMJC010000046.1:0-17458 GCA_966244125.1 uncultured Rheinheimera sp. | reverse complement strand
ATAATCATCACTACTGCTGCGTTGATCGCCAGGTGCAGAGCAGGGATCTGGAAGAAAATATTAGCCAGACCAGCCACTATCACCACAATCAAACCTACAAACAGGAAGTTACCCATAAAGCTAAAATCTTTACGTGAACTTAAAGCGTAAGCTGACAATGAGAAGAATACGACGGCAGTTAAGCCCAGTGCCTGCATAATCAGCTCGGGGCCGTTCGCCGTAGCCGCGAAACGGTTTAACATAGGGCCGATAGAGGCACCTAAACATCCTGTTAAGGCAAATACCCAGAAAATGCCGCTGGCACTGTCTGCTTTTTTCTGCACCACAAAAATTAAGCCAAAAGCCACCAGTGTTAACACCAGAGCCACGCCAAAACCGAAATTCATCGCCATGGCAAGTCCAGCTGTCACTGCGCTGAAGGCTAGGTTCATTGCCAGCAGGAAATAGGTGTTACGTAGCACCTTGTTGACTTCAACACTGTGGCCTATGTGGCTTGTCTGAGTTGTTTGGTTGTAGGACATTGCTGTTCTCTCCATTGAATAATTACTTTTATGACTTTATCTTACTTGGGAAGTTCCCAAAGTGCCAGCAGTTATCTTTGTAAAATAATTCAATCGTTTACCATCTTTTCGTAAAGTTTAAAAAAATGCTTTTCTTTCGCAACCGATCTGATTATCATACGCGGCGCCGGAGGGATGGCAGAGCGGTTTAATGCACCGGTCTTGAAAACCGGCGAAGGTTAATAGCCTTCCGAGAGTTCGAATCTCTCTCCCTCCGCCATTATTCCCAGAACCCGTATCAGCGAAAGCTTATACGGGTTTGTTTTTTTTCAGATCTGCGTTCTCTGAAGTAAGACGTAAAAAAAGCCGCACAAGGCGGCTTCTTCATACTGATAAGTTTTAGTTCACCGCAGTACAACTCATACAAACTGAGTAGATACCTTTTGGATCGTTAAACTGTTCCAGCACCTTAAAGTCCTGATTTATTTGCGTCACAACCTTTTTCAGTAATGGGCCAAAGGCTGAAGCTTTTGCTTCTGGTAACAATGCCTGCACTGTGCCAGAGGCAAACATATCACGCAGTAGTTGTTCGGTTGGTGTTAATTCCTGTTCCATCACTTTGATGTCGTATTGTTTTAAGCCTGCTTTTTCAGCTGCTGCTGCTATAGCGTCATCGAAGGTGCCCAATTTATCGACCAAACCGAACTCCAGCGCTTTAGTGCCAGTCCAGACCCGGCCTTGCGCTACTTTATCCACCGCTTCTTTGCTCATGCCACGGTTCTCTGACACCATAGTGATAAAGTCGTCATAACCTTTATTGATCATCAGCTGGAATATACCTGACATCTCTGGCGTTAAGCCTTTAAACAGAGGTAAACCCGCGCTTAATCCTGCCAGTTCAGACGTGCCAACACCATCCACATTCAGGCCTAACACAGGCATTGCGTTTTCCAGCGTGTGGAACAAGCCAAAAATACCGATAGAGCCCGTAATAGTAGTAGGTGAAGCCCAGATTTCGTTGGCTGGTGCCGCAATCCAGTAGCCACCTGAGGCCGCTACGGCACCCATCGAAGCGATCACAGGTTTGCCTGCTGCTTTTAACAGCTTGATTTCCTGACCTATCACTTCCGACGCAAAGGCACTGCCACCGCCGCTGTCGATACGCAGCACCACAGCTTTGACTTTCTCATCAAAACGGGCACGGCGTAATAACGCAGCTGTGGTATCACCACCTATAGTGCCGGCTTTAGCAGAACCATCAATAATAGTGCCACGAGCTACAACCACAGCAACTTTTTCAGTCAGTGGGTTATCGTAGTGAACAGGAGGCAACACCTGCGCCTGATAATCTTTAAACTGAATTTGGTTAAAGCTGTGTTTTTCGCTTTCGCCGACCAGTGCTATTAAATCCTGGCGGAAGGCTTCACGGGTTTTGATGCTGTCGACTAACTTTGCATCCAGGGCATATTGAGTCATGTCGCCATTGACGGCCTGTAATTTCTGATACAGAGCTGCGATAGTTTCATCAAAACTGTCGGCGGCAAAACCACGGCGTTCGGCCACTTGCTGCTTGTAGCTGGCCCATAACTCGTCTAACCATGCCTTATTAGCTTCTTTGGCTTCATCTGACATGGTATCGCGGGTAAAAGGCTCGACCGCAGATTTATAGGTGCCCACTTTAAACACATGAGTGGTGATCTTTAATTTTTCCAACGCCGATTTGTAGTACATAGGGTAGCTGCCAAAACCTTCCAGCAACACAGTGCCCATGGGGTTTAAGTTGATGCTGTCGGCGTAAGACGCGAGGAAATACTGGTTCTGACTATAATAGTCACCTGTTGCCAGCACTTTTTTGCCTGCGGCTTTAAATTACTGCAGTGCGCTGCCTACCATAGCTAGCTTATCCATAGAGCCTGAACCAAAAGCAGACAAATCCAATACTATGGCTTTAATACGGTCATCGGTTTTTGCGGCCTGAATGGTTTTAAGCAAATCGCTCAATAAAATTTCCGGCTCTTCCTCTTCTGAACCCATACTTTCGTTCAGCACTTGATCCAGCGGGTCGACATAACGTTTTTCCTCGACCAGATCGCCAGATAAATTCAGCACTAAAGCTGCGCTTTCAGGCACTTCCACTTTATCGTCACCGCTGAAAATGGAGATCAGAATAAATATAAACACAAAGGCGAAAATCAGATTAAAAGTGATATGACGAACCAGACTGATAGCGCGCCAAATGCCACCAAAAAAGCGTCTTAAGATCCCAGGTTTTTTCTCAGACATATGATGTACCTATAGTTTCGGCAAAGTAATAAAAGGCTATGCTAACGAATTTAGTGACAAAGCTCAGGGTGGAATTTGTAAGTAAATGTTTATTCGCTTCCGTCATACGAAGCAACAATTCCAATTACTTTGGGTAGTTCTTGCGATAAAGCAGCAAAACGGCTACATTCTTCCTATTCAACAGGTACGACCAGAGAGAATGTTGTGGCATATCCGCATTTATTAGCCCCACTGGATTTGGGGTTCACTCAGTTAAAAAACCGCGTCATTATGGGGTCAATGCATACTGGCCTTGAAGAAGAGAAACAGGGCTTCGATAAGCTGGCCGCTTTTTATGCCGAACGGGCCAAAGGCGGGGTAGGTTTAATTATCACAGGTGGTATCAGCCCGAATTTTCGTGGCAATCTGGTACCTTTTGGTAGTCAGCTCACCTGGTGGTGGCAAGCGGCTAAGCATAAAAAGGTGACGCAGGCTGTGCATCAGCATGGCGGGAAAATTTGTATTCAGCTTTTGCATGCCGGCCGCTACGGCTATCACCCATTTAGTGTGGCACCAAGTGCAGTGCAATCGCCTATTACACCTTTTAAGCCTAAAGCTTTATCTGACAGCCAGATCCGCAGCACCATAGCCGACTTTGCCCATTCTGCGAAGCTCGCGAAAAAAGCCGGCTATGATGGCGTTGAAATTATGGGATCTGAAGGTTATTTACTGAATCAGTTCCTCTGTGCCCGCACGAACCAGCGCACGGATCAGTGGGGGGGCTGTTTTGAAAATCGTTGCCGTTTTGTGCTTGAAGTGCTTAAGGCCGTGCGTGCAGCTTGTGGTAAAGATTTTATAATTATTTACCGTTTGTCGATGCTGGATTTAGTTGAAGACGGCAACAGCTTTGAAGAAGTGATTTCGTTAGCCGCAGCGGCGGCCAGTGCCGGGGCCACTATGCTCAATACAGGCATAGGCTGGCACGAGGCCAGGATTCCAACCATCGGCACTATGGTGCCGCGCGCTGCTTTTAGCTGGGTGACAGAGCAGGTGCGCAAACACGCCAGTATTCCTGTTATAGCAACCAACAGAATTAACGACCCACAAGTGGCTGAAACTATTCTCGAATCTGGTCAGGCTGATATGGTTTGTATGGCCAGACCGTTTTTAGCGGACGCTGAGTTTGTCAACAAAGCGGCGGCAAATCAGGCTCATTTAATTAATACCTGTATCGCTTGTAATCAGGCCTGTCTGGACCATGTATTCCAGAAAAAACGTGCCAGCTGTCTGGTTAATCCCCGAGCCTGTTATGAGACTGAGCTGAATTTTGAAACTGCGGCATCGAAGAAAAAAATTGCGGTGGTCGGCGCTGGCCCTGCAGGTTTGGCGTTTAGTGTATACGCTGCTTCCCGCGGTCATGATGTGACTTTGTTTGACCGTAGCAGCGAAATCGGCGGACAGTTTAATTACGCCAAACAAATACCTGGGAAAGAAGAGTTTTACCAGACGTTGCGGTATTTTGACGAGATGTTGAAACTGCACAAAGTGAATGTCCAGCTGAATTCTGAGCAAAGCGCAGAAAGTCTGACCGCAGGTGGTTATGACCATGTGGTGCTCTGCAGTGGCATTAAGGCCCGGCAGTTGGATATACCGGGTTTTGATCACCCTAAAGTATTAAGTTATCTGGATGTGTTAAAACATCACAAGCCGGTTGGCCAGACAGTGGCAGTCATAGGGGCTGGTGGTATAGGTTTTGATGTGTCTGAATACTTGACTGAACCTCATTCGCTGACCTTGCAACCTGAAGCCTGGTTAAAGGATTGGGGTATTGATAAAAGCTATCAAAGCCGGGGCGCTTTGCTGGCAGATATGACGACAGAGCCTGCAGCACGTAAAGTATTTTTATTGCAGCACAAAACCAGCAAAGTAGGAGCTGGGCTTGGTAAAACTACGGGCTGGATCCATCGCAGTTCCTTAAAGAAAAAAGGGGTGGAGATGATCAGTGGGGTCAGCTACAACAAAATAGATGACGCCGGGCTTTGGATCAGCATCGATGGGCAGGAACGTTGTCTGGCGGTGGATCATGTGGTGGTTTGTGCTGGTCAGGAGCCTGAGCGTAGTTTGCATCAGCAGCTGCTCGACGCCGGACAACAGGTGCATTTGATAGGTGGAGCTGATGTTGCCGCCGAACTGGATGCCAAACGAGCGATTCGGCAAGGTGCCGAATTGGCCGCTCGTCTCTGATTTCCCCCAATACGCCGGCATTACCCGAATTGAATGAGGGTTAATGCCGGTTTTTCATCAGGTCTTCTCATTCTGATCCAACTGCTGAAATATATTTTTCTAAATTTCACTTGCTAAGCTTACCCAATTCCCGCTATTACTCAGGTCATGACTGCATTCGTATGCATAACGACATTGCTCTTTTCTGGTGCACAACCGGGGCTCTGCACCAAAATGGAATTTTGTCATAGATTCGTCATCTGTTGTTCCTAAGTTAAATGCTCACAGAAGTGTTGAATAGCGGGGACAGGCAAGAATTCGGTGTAATTCTGTTGGTTGTGGTATCAGCTTTGCTTTCACCCCAACAGTGCAGAAAAAAATAATATTCAAATCGTCAGTTATATCAACAGGGAGATTTTTATGTCTGGTGTACTTACCATGATTTTAGCGGGGGGCGAAGGGACCAGACTGGCACCTTTGACTGGAGTCAGAGCTAAACCAGCCGTGCCTTTTGGCGGAAACTACAGGATTATCGACTTTGTACTGAATAACTTTGTGAATTCGGATTTATTGCAAATCTTTGTGATCACGCAGTTTAAGTCACATTCTCTGATGAAACATCTAAGCCGTGCCTGGCGGGTGACGGGCCTGACCAACAGGTTTATCGACCCTATACCTGCGCAGATGCAAACCGGCAAACACTGGTATCTGGGCACTGCCGATGCTGTCTATCAGAATATTCATCTGATCCATGGTCTGGATCCGGAACAGGTCTGTGTTTTTGGGGGCGACCACATTTATAAAATGGATGTGCGGCAAATGCTGAATTACCACCGTCAGAATGATGCCTTACTGACTGTGGCGGCCATTCCGGTGCATGTGTCGCAAGCTCATGAATTTGGCGTGATAGAAGTGGATAGCAACGGAAAAATGGTGGGGTTTGAAGAAAAACCTAAGTCGAACCCCAAAACTATTCCAGGCCGGCCGGATTATGTGTTGGCGTCCATGGGGAACTATATATTTGATGCTAAAACTTTAGTTGATGTACTGAATGAAGATGCTGCCCAAATTGATTCAAAACATGATTTTGGCCACAACATTATTCCAAAAATGTATCCGCAAGGCAGAGTCTATGTCTATGACTTTTCGACCAATGTGATCCGTGGTGAGCAGGCTGACTCGAAAGGCTACTGGCGCGACGTTGGGACTCTTGATTCTTATTATGAAGCTAATATGGATTTAATTTCTGTGCAGCCACCTTTGGATTTGTACAATAAATACTGGCCACTGCGCAGTTACACTCCGCCAATGCCACCTGCAAAGTTTGTGCATGATGAAGCCAACAGGACAGGGCAGGCGATCAGCTCTATGGTGGCTTCTGGCTGTATCGTCAGTGGTGCTATCGTCTATCAGTCTATTTTGGGGTATAACACCGTAGTCCATAGCCATGCTTATATTGAAAAAAGTGTGTTGATGGGCAACAACGATATAGGGCGGGGGTGTCGCATTCGCCGTGCTATCATCGATAAAGATGTAAAAATTGCGCCGAACACTGTGATAGGTGAAGATCCGGCGCTGGATCGTCAGCGTTTTCATGTGTCTGCTGATGGTGTTGTGGTGATCCCCAAAGGGGCAATGGTAGGATTTGATTGATACTGTGAGCCTTAAAGGCCGCAGATCAGAGTGCGGCCTTGAGTGGGAAAGATACAATGCGTGTGTTGTTTTTATGCAGTGAATTTGAAGGTGTCATTAAAACCGGGGGGCTGGCCGACGCCAGCCGTGGTTTAGCATTACAGATGCAAAAACTTGGGCATGAAGTCAGGGTGATGTTACCCCGTTATGGCAGCCTCTATACTCTCCCTGTGGAAGACAGCTGGCACTCAGTTTATTTTGCCTTGGGTGGTCATGCTCAGGGCTGCGCTGTGCGTAGTCTGCAGCAGGCCGAAGTGCCGTTGTTGTTGATTGAACACCATGACTATTTTGGTCGTCCACGGCCTTATGATGATGGTCAACAGGCCTATCCTGACAACGCTCTGCGTTTTGCTTTTTTCTGTAAGGCAGCCTTGCAATTTTGTGTCGATACAGCCTGGGTGCCGGATTTAATTCATGGTCATGACTGGCAAACCGGTATTGCAGCTTATTACTTAAAGCAGTTTTATCAGCAGGCTCTGCCCGGCAGCAAAATGCTGTTCACTATTCACAATGGTGCTTATCAGCAAGGGTTATCTGCAGCGGACAGACAGCAAACTGAAGTGTATCCATCCAGTGCTTTGGCGGGGTCCAGTATGCTGGCTCTGGGCTTGGCCTATGCAGACAAGGTCAATACAGTCAGCCAGGGTTATGCGACTGAGTTATTGTCTGAACCCGCTGCAAACGGCTTATCGGCCTTGTATCAGGCCAGAGGCCAGGACTTTTCAGGCATTTTAAATGGCTGTGACTATGATCACTGGGATCCGGCAACTGATGTTCATCTTCCGGCGAACTATAGTCGCAGCCGGATGAAAGGCAAACTGGCCTGTAAAACGGAGTTGCGCCAGCGTTATGGTCTTGGACAGACGACAGTGCCTCTCTTTGTGTTGGTCAGTCGGGTCACAGAACAAAAGGGTTTTGCTTATTTGTTGCCTGCTCTGGAACAATGGCTGGCAAAAGCCGATGCTCAGGTTTTGATGATGGGAACCGGAGAGCAGAAGTATGTCAGCCGATTGCATGCTTTAACTCATCAGTTTCCGGGCCGTTTTGTTTTTATTGAAGGTTTTGATGAAGCTTTGTCTCATCAACTGGAAGCCGCCGGGGACTTTTTTCTGATGCCATCATTATTTGAGCCTTGTGGCTTAAATCAGATTTACAGTTTATGTTATGGAACAGTCCCTTTGGTGCGTTTAACAGGTGGGTTAAAAGATACTGTGCGGGATTTGGCAGACAGCGAACCTACCGGCATAGGTTTTGTTGAGCCTACAGTACAGGCGCTGCTTGAGGCCCTGGATAAAGCTCTGGCTTTGTATCAGCAACAGAAATGGTACAAAGAAGTGCAGCAAAGGGGCATGCGACAACGTTTTGGCTGGGCTGAATCTGCGGCGCACTATCAGGTTTTGTATCAGGAACTTCAACCTTAACAGGTCATTGCAGCACTATTTCGGCCATAGCTTGAACAATCAGCAGCTGTAACCGCAAAAGCTGTTGTATGGATAAAATAAAGTTTGGTAGCCTTAAGTCAGCTAAATCAAAGGGTTTATTTATGGATGCTGTTACATTACTGACGACCCGTTACTCATCTGCACGGTTAACTGAGCCAGCCCCAAGCGGAGAAGCTTTGGCCATTATTAAACAAGCGGCTTTGCAGGTGCCTGATCATGGCCATCTGAGACCCTGGCGTTTTGTTGTGGTACATGGCCGTAAATCGCTGGAAAAGTTGGGTGATGTTTTTGCTGAAGCCGCGCTGGAAGAAGATCCATCCATGGCCAATGAACTGATAGAACGTGCCCGCCAACTGCCGTTACGTGCACCTATGGTGATTGTCTGTATCGCCAGGTGTGTGAATCATCCGAAGGTTCCTCTGTCTGAGCAGACTCAGTCCGCGGCCTGCGCTGTGATGGCAATGCAGCAGGCGGCATTTGCACTGGGGTATGGTGGTATATGGCGCACTGGTGCTTACACTCAGTATGAGTTTGTTAAACAAGCTTTTGCGTTGGGTGAAGACGACGAAATAGTAGGTTTCCTCTATTTAGGTACCTGTGCTCAGGAAGTGCCAGCCAAAGCGCCTTTGGCTGTAGAAGAGTTTTTCAGTGATTATAATTAATTGAAGTCAGCCGCTTTGTGCAGGACAAAGCGGCTTCTGGTCATTCTGCTTTGAGTACTTCTTCCAGCTGACTTTGTTCTGTCAGTTTCAACTCCAGCCACCAGCGTTTTTGATAATCTCTGCTGCCCAGATCTTTGATACGGATGCTCTGGCCAAAGACAGGGGTCAGTAGCGGCACCTGATATGCTTTGGCGGCGGTTTCCAGTCGTTCCAGAGGTTCGTACCAGTTGTGCAGTGCTAAATCAAAACTGCTGTTGTGAATGGGCATCATATGTTTGCCCTGTAAATCTAAATGCGCACGTAAGGATTGTTCTGGCTGCATATGAATGTCCGCCCATAACTCGTTATAAGCGCCAGTTTCAATCAGTGTTAAGTCAAAAGGCCCAAGTCGCTCACCTATAGTTTTAAAACCTGAGAAGTAACCACTGTCGCCGCTGAAAAACAGGTTCTCTTGCTCTGTCTTGATAGCCCAGGAAGCCCATAAGGTTTTATTTTTGTCATTCAGGCCGCGGCCGGAAAAATGCTGAGCCGGAGTTGCAGTAAGTTTGACTCCATGCAGTTCAGTGTGTTGCCACCAATCCAAAGCGATGATTTTTTGTTTAGGGATCCCCCAACGGATCAGGTGCTGGTCGACGCCAAGTGGCACAATAAAACGTTCAGTTCTGTCGTTCAGCGCCAGCACACTGTGTTTGTCCAGATGATCATAATGATCATGAGACAAGAGAATACCAGCCAGAGCAGGGACTTCAGACAGTTGCAAAGGCAATGGATGGAATCTTTTCGGGCCCGCCCATTGCACAGGCGATGCCCGTTCTGAGAAGACTGGATCTGTCAGCCAGTAGTGACCATTGAGCTGCAACAACAGAGTGGAATGGCTGATTTTATACAGCACAGATTCTGCTGTGGCCCTGGCAGGCAGTTGGATCCTGCTCACAGGTAACTGAAAAGCCGGGCTGCGTTCTTTACTGTTATTCGTCAGGTAGTGCCATAAAATTTGCGGCAGTTTGGAAAAACCGGCGTCATTGGCTCCTGAACTATTGATATATCTCTGGTTTTCATTGGTTGCAGATAAATAAGATGTCATAACAGCTCCGGTAATGAGTAACAAAACTACAGCAACACTGTGGCGACGGAAGCTCATCAGTTAGCCCTTTGAAAGTAAACTACACTGTGCAGTTTACTTATTTTGCTTCAAAAGTAAACTGGTGAGTGTAATAATGCGGAAAATTTTTTGCAGGAATTGATCTTGTGGACACAAAATCGAACGCCAGGCTGACCCGATCTGAACAGAAAAAACAGGATGTGCTGCGGGCAGCCATACAGGAATTTCGTATGTTTGGTTTTGCCGGTGCCAGCATGGACAGAATTGCTGAGCTGGCCGGTGCCTCCAAACGCACTGTGTATAACCATTTTGTCAGCAAAGAACAGTTGTTCGAGCTGGCTACTACCGAGTTATGGCGCAGTAGTAAATCGGCCGCCAGCGTGGCTTATGATCCTCAGCAGACTCCGGAGCAGCAATTACTGACTATTTGTCGTCAGTGTATGGCTGTGTATGAGCAAGAGGATTTTATAGAGTTAGCCAGGGTGGTGATGGCTGAGTATATCCGTAGTTCAGAAAAAGCACAGGCCGCCATGCAACGAATGGCGAGTCAGGAAGGGGGCCTGGAAACCTGGTTGACTCAGGCTCAGCAGCATGGTGTGTTGACTATCCCGGATATCCAACTGGCGACTACTCAGTTTTGGGGCATGTTTAAAGCTTTTGTGTTTTGGCCCAGGGTGTTTAATTTCAGCACCAGCGCAGAAATAGACGAGGCTGCAATTCAGAGTTCTATCCGGATGTTTGTAAGTTTTTACAGCTCAAAATAAAAAAGCGACAAAGAAAGCTCCAGCTTCTTTGCCGCTTGATATTGAGAGATTAAAAACCGGTTTCAAAATAAGCAGAGGCCTGCACCATCTCCCAGGTACCATCTGTATATAAGATGGTCGCTTTACCCAGATGAGTTTGATAAGGAGTAATGGGCTGTATACAGAACTCCTGAGTTGTAGTGCATCCTGCGGCAGCCTCAGACCAGAGGATAGATGAGACTGGCTTGTTCAGCCCTGTTACACGCCATACTGCATCGTTGGGGTTGTAATCCATAGTGTACTCCATTAAATAACAGGAGCCGGTTTGCCACTCGTCATAAGCTGGGGTATCAATCAAACATTCCATTTGTGCCGCTGAAGCTGGAAGTACAACAGCCGCCAACAAACTTGCTATCAACAATTTTTTCATGACTATTCCTTCTAAATAGTTATCCGACCTGAGGATTAGATAGCCTATAAGTTAAAAACCAGTTTCAAAAGATGCTGTGGCCTGCACCGCTTCCCAGGTACCGTCAGTGTAGAGAATGATGGCTTTTCCCAGGTGCTCCTGATAGGGGCGGATTTCTTTACTGCAGTACTGGGAGTTTGAAGCACAACCTGCAGTTGTTTCTGACCATAAAACAGAAGACACAGCTTTAGTGGTTCCCGTTATCCGCCAAATTGCTGTATTGGGATTGTTGTCCATTGTGTATTCAAAGTTTGGGCAAAAGCCAACCTGCCACTCGTCATAGGCCGCAGTGTCCACCATACATTCCATTTGAGCTGCCATGACCGGCAGAGCCACTGCAGCTGTCATCAAAGCGATCAGTGTTTTTTTCATAACGATATCCTTTTAAGAAAATTAAGTTCTGTCGTTTCAAGCTGAAACTTAAAAACCGGTTTCAAACGAAGCTGTTGCCTGAACTGCTTCCCAGGTGCCATCTGCATAAAGGATGGTGGCCGAGCCCAGATGTTCCTGATAAGGACGTATAGCTTTGGTGCAACTTGTTGCTGTGCTGGCGCAACCTGAAGTCGCGTCTGCCCAGATCACGGAAGAAATGGGTTTAGTTGCACCGGCAATTCGCCACGACGCAGGGTTGGTGTTGTAGTCCATCGTAAATTCCATACCAAAGCAGTAGTTATCACTCCAACTGACGACACCACTGATCATGCATTGCATGGTCGCTGCTGTTGCGGGCAGCGCCATCATTCCAACCACTAAAGGGGCTAATAATTTTTTCATCTTTATTCCTTTAATCATGTTTATCTGACTTGGTTGTTGCCAAAAAGGCAAAATTAGTTAATCAAGTGTTTATTTTTATGTCAATCTAAATTTGATTAAAATGGGAACAAAAATTACTTTTTAGGGACTTGTTGACTGAGACAGTTGCAGTGATGATGAAAAAACGCATAAAAAAAGGCCTCATTCAGAGGCCTTCAGAAAAAGATAAGCAGAATAGCTTAGAAGTCGGCGTTACCAGGCGTACGAGGGAAGGCGATGACGTCACGGACGTTGCCGACACCTGTGACATAGGACACCAGACGCTCAAAACCTAAACCAAAACCGGCATGAGGGACTGTGCCGTAACGACGCAAGTCGCGGTACCAGCTGTAGTCTTCTTTATTCAGACCCATCTGGTCCATGCGGGCATCCAATTGTTCCAGACGCTCTTCACGTTGGCTACCGCCGATGATTTCGCCAATACCTGGGGCCAGAATATCCATAGCAGCCACAGTTTTGCCGTCTTCATTCATCCGCATATAAAAGGCTTTGATGTCTTTTGGATAGTTTTGCAGAATGACTGGTGCGCCTACGTGCACTTCCGCTAAGTAGCGCTCGTGCTCAGACTGTAAATCCACACCCCATTCGACAGGGTAATCAAATTTCTTGCCGCAGTTTTTCAGGATCTCCACAGCTTCGGTGTAATCCATCCGGACAAAAGTGGAGTCGATCATGCTCTGCAGGCGGCTGATGGCGTTTTCATCGACACGTTCAGCGAAAAACGCCATATCATCAGCGCGCTCTGCCAATACGGCTTTAAATACAAACTTCAGCATGTCTTCCGCCAGCTGCGCCACGTCTTTTAATTCAGCGTAAGCCACTTCGGGTTCAATCATCCAGAACTCAGCTAAGTGACGGGTGGTGTTGGAGTTTTCAGCACGGAACGTCGGGCCAAAGGTGTAGACTTTGGACAAAGCACAGGCATAAGTTTCAACGTTCAGCTGACCTGATACCGTCAGGAAGGTTTCTTTGCCGAAAAAGTCCTGTTTGTAATCAATAGCGCCTTTGTCAGTGCGAGGCAGGTTTTCCAGATCCAGCGTACTGACGCGGAACATTTCACCTGCACCTTCCGCATCTGCACCTGTGATGATGGGGGTGCTGATCCAGTAGAAACCACGTTCGTGGAAAAAACGGTGAATGGCCTGAGCTAAACAGTGACGAACACGGGTGATAGCGCCGACCATGTTGGTACGGGCACGCAAATGCGCCTGTTCACGCAAGTATTCCATACTGTGGCGTTTCGGTGCCATAGGGTAGGTGTCCGGGTTTTCCACCCAGCCAACCACTTCAACAGAGGAGGCCTGAATTTCAAAAGCCTGACCCTGACCTTCTGACCTGGCAATAGTGCCTGTGACAATCACAGAGCAAGCCGTTGTCAGACGTTTAATTTCGTTTTCGTAATTATTCAATTCAGCCGGAGCAACGGCCTGAACTGCATCAAAGCAGCTGCCGTCGTGCACGGCTAAAAATGAAATCCCGGCTTTGGAATCACGCTTAGTGCGGATCCACCCTTTTACTGTGACTGTGTCGCCAACCTGATACTGGCCAGACAGCACATCTTTGATTACTGCATGCGTCATGCAACCTGCTCCAACTTACTTAAGAAACTGTAAAAACCCAAAAGCAGACATCATACTGAGGCAAAGACTGAACACAAGTAAAAAGTGTGAGGAAAACCAAAATGAGTGGTTCGGAGCCTGAACTAAAGCCAAAAGAGCGGCGTAAAGGCGCAGATTGGCTGATGGTGTTGCTGGCGATGCTGAATCTGGGCGCGTGGTTTCTGCTGATTATGGGTCTGGCCTTGGCGCATTTGGCCAAACCTGAATTTAACAGTGGGCTGGTGCAGTACTGGGGCATTCCGATTGAACAGGAATGGGACAAAGCTTTGGTGGTAAAACTGGAAGTGTTAGTGCGCTGGTGTCTGGTGTTTACTGCCGCCACTTTAGTACTGCATCAGTTTCGCAACAGACGTCGTGACGATGGTTGGCGCTTAAATTTATTTTTTCTGTTTTTTTTAAGCGCTGTGGTGTTGTTTGTGTTTTCTACTATTGATTGACGGCTCAGGCTCCGGGTAATGCTTCTATACCATGCTGTTGAGACTGATGGCTCCAAAGGCAAAGTGCTGAGGTCAATTGAGTAAGCTGGGCAGAGCTGATGATGTAAGGCGGCATCAGATACAACAGCTTGCCAAAAGGCCGGATCCAGACCCCTAATTCAACAAAAGCTTTTTGCATGGCGGCGACATCAACATTTTGTTTCATTTCGACTACACCAATAGCACCCAATACCCGCACATCCGCCACATAAGGTGAGGCACGGCAGGGGGCAAGTTCCAATTTTAATTGCTGCTCTATAGCCTTGACCTGAGCTGGCCATTGATTTTGCTGCACCAGTTGCAGGCTTTTCAGCGCTACAGCGCACGCAAGCGGATTGGCCATATAAGTCGGGCCGTGCATTAAGGCTGGCACTGAGCCCCGGGCTATACCTTCAGCGACTTTATCATTGCACAGAGTCGCCGCCAGTGTCAGATAACCACCTGTTAAAGCTTTCCCGAGACAGATAATGTCCGGACTGATGCCGGCGTGCTGACAGGCAAATAATTTGCCGGTGCGACCAAAACCTGTGGCTATTTCATCGGCAATCAAAAGCACCTGATACTGATCACAAAGCCGGCGCGCCAGCTTTAAATACTCCGGATGATAAAACCTCATACCGCCTGCGCCCTGCAGTACAGGCTCCAGAATAAAAGCCGCTAAGTGCTGGTGATGCTCTGCAAATAAAGCTGTTAAAGCCTGTTCATCTTCAGGCAGAAAATCACCGTCAAAACGGCTTAGGGGGGCAGGAGCAAATAGCTGTGGGATGATTTGATCCTTAAACATCGAATGCATGCCATCGATTGGATCGCAGACTGACATAGCAGCGAAGGTATCGCCGTGATAGCCCTTTTGAATGGTCAATAAACGGCTTTTCTCCGGACGAGCCAGACCCAACCAGTACTGCAGCGCCATTTTGATGGCGACTTCAACCGATATCGAACCACTGTCAGCAAAAAACACTTTACTTAAGCCTTGCGGCACCATGTCCAGTAATAACATCGCCAAATCGACGGCAGGCTGATGGGTAATACCACCAAACATCACATGGCTCATTTTCTGGCTTTGTGCCACAAGCGCCTGATTTAACTCCGGATGGTTGTAGCCATGAATAGCGGCCCACCAGGATGAAGTGCCATCCACTAAAGTCCGGCCATCCTCGAGCATTAATTCACAGCCCTGAGCGCTGACCACAGGATACACAGGCAAAGGTGCACTCAAAGAGGTGTAGGGATGCCAGATATGCTGACGGTCAAATTCAAGATTGATGCTCATAAAATAACCTGCGGTAAACTTTGCAAACTGGTTGGCGTTGACATGGCGTTAAGGGCCGATAGACTAACGGAAAATTTAAAAAACCACAATTTGTCTGGCTCTTGTCTTCGGGGAATTTTATGTCTGCAGTTTTACCGCTTCGTCACAACTGGACGCTGGCTGAAGTAAATGAGTTATTTGCTTTACCTTTTAACGACTTAGTTTTTCAGGCCCAGACGGTGCACCGTCAGTTTTTTAAACCGAACGAAGTACAGATCAGCACTTTGTTATCGATAAAAACCGGCGCCTGTGCTGAAGACTGTAAATATTGCCCACAAAGTGGTCATTACAATACAGGGCTTGAGCGCGAACGTTTGCTGGAAGTGGAAAAAGTACTGACGCAGGCCAAAGCCGCCAAAGACAAAGGCGCCAGCCGTTTTTGTATGGGTGCAGCCTGGAGCAATCCAAAGCAGCGGGACATGCCCTTTCTGATGGAAATGGTCAAAGGCGTGAAGGAAATGGGTTTGGAAACCTGTATGACGCTGGGCAAACTGGATGCAGGCCAGGCCAAAGAGCTAAAACAGGCCGGTTTGGATTACTACAACCATAACCTGGATACTTCGCCAGAGTTTTACGGCGAAATTATCACTACCCGTACTTATCAGGACAGATTAGATACGCTGCAGCATGTACGTGATGCAGGGATGAAAGTGTGTTGTGGTGGCATAGTGGGTATGGGCGAGTCGGCCAACGACAGATCGGCACTTTTAATGCAACTGGCCAATTTGCCGGAGCATCCACAAAGTGTGCCTATTAATATGCTGGTGAAAGTGCAGGGCACGCCGATGGAAAATGTCGAAGACCTGGATGGCTTTGAGTTTATCCGCACTATAGCTGTTGCCCGCATCATGATGCCGCAAAGCCATGTGCGTTTATCTGCCGGCCGTTCCCGCATGAATGAACAAATGCAGGCGCTGTGTTTTATGGCAGGCGCTAACTCGATATTCTACGGCGATAAGTTACTGACCACAGAAAACCCGGAAGCAGATGCGGATAGGCTGTTATTTGCCAAGTTGGGTATTGTGCCAGAACAGCGTCACGATGTATCAGATGAAGCGCACGAAGCGGCTTTAGCTGATGCCATTAAAGAGCAACATACCCCTTCATTATTCCACAGCGCGGTTTAAGTGCAGTGATGAACAGGTTAGAGCGCTTTGCAGAGCAGATCACAAAGCGCAAAGCTGCTGGCTTGTACCGGCAGCATCCGGTGATTGATTCCTGTCAGGGCCCTTTGTTGCACAATCAGCAGGGCGCCTATCTTAATTTTTCCGGGAATGACTATCTGGGTTTAGCCACTGAACCAGAGCTTGTAAAAGCGCTGGCCGAGGGGGCTGAACGTTTTGGTGTCGGTAGTTCAGGTTCACCATTGGTGACCGGGTATCATTATGCGCACAGGGCGTTATCCGATGCACTCTGTGACTGGCTGGGCGTGGACGACGTCTTACTGTTTTCCTCAGGTTTTGCCGCCAATCAGGTGATGTTGCAGCATTTAGCTGATAAAACCGATCATTTGCTGCTCGATAAACTTTGCCATGCCTCTTTGATTGACGCTGCGCTGTGCAGTGACGCGCCTTACAAACGTTTTGCACATCAGGACCTGGCCGCGCTTGAGCAGCTGTTACAAAGCTATCCATCGGCTTTGGTGGTGACTGAAGGTGTATTTAGTATGGATGGTGACAGCCCGGATCTGAATGCCGTATCAGCACTGTGCAAAACAAATAAAGCGGATTTGCTGCTGGACGATGCCCATGGACTGGGAGTGCTTGGCAAAGAGGGCAAAGGCAGCTGGAATGCACAAGGGCTCGAGTCCGGTGATATGTTCTGCCTGATGGCGAACTTTGGTAAAGCTTTGGCAGGACAGGGGGCCTTTTTAGCAGGTTCAGCCACTGTGATGGAGTATTTACGCCAGTTTGCCAGGCATTATATTTACAGCACTGCCTTGTCACCGGCCTTGTGCTGGGCGATGAAAACTTCTGTCGAATTAAGCCGCAGCCAGCAGTGGCGCAGAGACAAACTGAACGACAATATTCAGCTCTTTAAAACTCTGGCTTCAGCTGCAGGTTTCAGACTATTGCCCTCCAACACTGCGATACAACCAGTGGTGATCGGTGATCCAGACCACGCCATGCGGATAAGTGCTTTG
>CBIMJC010000045.1:0-17676 GCA_966244125.1 uncultured Rheinheimera sp. | reverse complement strand
TTCCATCCAGCAGAAAACTTTGCAGCCTGCCCTGCTCCAACTGCTGATGTATTTGCTGCTTTAAACCAGTCTGGATATTTTTACGCAGATAACCTATTTGCTGCACTGTCGCTACCGCCTGACTTTGCAGGCAACGCTCTATTAAATAATCGGCAAACTCAGAGTCTGTAGGTGGCTGATGCTCAGCATGCGAAGGCCAGACCCGCTCCGCCAGATCATAAACTTTCTGGAATTTATCCCTTCTGGCCACCATCAGCTTGCCTTGCATAAACAGCTGTTCCAGCGCCTGTTTAGCCGGTTGCCAGTCCCACCAGGCACCATTTTTCTTGCCATGACTTATAAAGTCACTGGCTTTGAGTGGCCCTTCGGCTGCAATACGGGCCAGTACGTCATTCATCAACTGCTGCTCAGGGTTAAACCAGTGGTTGTTGCCGTTTTGCAGTAACAGCTTGCGCTGCAAACTAAAACGATAATCTTCGGCAGGTAAAAATGCAGCGGCGTGTGACCAGTATTCAAAACTATGTTTTTGCTCCAGCGCCTTGTCTAATAGCTTTGGCTGATAATTTTTGATTCTGTTATACAGCACATGATGATGCGCCCGCTCCACCACATAAATCGAATCGAGCTGCACATAACTGATTTGCCTGAGCACCTGCGCCACAGCGTCTTTCCCGGCGGCAGGCTGCAGCAAGCCTTGCTGGCGCAGTATCAAGTGGCGTAACTCTTTCGGGCTGAAGGGGCAACAGGCAGTCATAACTTAAAACCTTAAATAAAAATCAGCCAGAAGGCTTCGGTAGGCATCACTGTACTGGCCTGGGCTTTGTTGTATCAAGAGTTCAGTCTGTTCCACCTGGCCGGATACGGCACCGGCACTAAAATCTAATAACTGCAATTTGGCGGCCTTATGGGCTGTGGTTTTGACCAGACAACGGCGTTGCAAAGTCCAGCCCGCCTGTTCTGCTACCGCAATAAAATCAGCATCCGCAGGCAAAACTAAACAAAAATGCGCATCTGGGGCAGCAAGCTTTTTGGCAACACAAGCTAAGTCAGGAAAAGACAAAGTATCTGTATGGCGGGCCTGATGCCGTTTTGCATCCGCAGCAGCTAAACTTTGTTGAAAATACGGAGGATTGCTGATTATCAGCTCAAATCCATGCTCTGGTTGGTTATCCGTCGCCGCATAGGTTAGAATATCGGCCTGAATGACGTGGATTTGCGCCGCCCAACGACTGGCCGCTGCATTATCCTCTGCCTGTAAGGCCGCATCCTGGTCCAGTTCAACTGCATAAACTTGCGGGTTCAGCCCTGATTTTTGCAAACGCTGCGCCAGCATCAGAGACAAAATGCCACTACCAGCTCCTATATCCAAAGCTGTGCCAGCCTTGGGTAAAGTGGCCCAGGCGCCCAACAGCAAGGCGTCCGTGCTGACTTTCATCGCACAGCGGTCGTGGCCAACAAAAAATTCTTTACACCAAAAGCCGCTCACCAGGGTCCTTACTTGCTAAGGTCAAAAGAGTGGCAGTGTATAAGAAGCTGTTTTGTATGTCAGTACAGAACATCATCTTATTAAACGTGATCTAACAGAAGGTAAGAACAGCGTGAGCGAAATTAACACTGCACAGGAAAAAATGACCTTTGCTGAGTTTCAACTGGATGACAGCTTAGAGAAAACCCTGAGTAAAGCGGGTTTTAAAGAAGCAACAAGCATTCAGAAACTGGCTATTCCTGTGGCTTTGGAAGGCCGCGACATACTGGCCAGTGCTCCAACAGGCACAGGCAAAACCCTGGCATTTTTATTGCCGGCTATTCAGTACCTGCTGGATTTTCCGCGCCGTGATCCGGGTTTTGCCCGGGTCCTGATCATGACACCAACCCGTGAACTGGCTTATCAGATTTTTGAACAGGTGCAACAGCTGATTATGCTGACCGACCTGCATGCGGGTGTGATCACCGGCGGTATTAACTACGGCAGTCACAAAGAAACTTTAGAGAAAAATAACGATATTCTGGTGGCAACGCCAGGCCGTTTGATTGAGTATCTGGACAACGAAAGTTTTCATGCCGACGAAGTAGAAGTGCTGATCCTCGACGAAGCAGACCGTATGCTGGATATGGGGTTTGTTGGTGAAATGAACCGTATTATTCTCGAAGCCAAACGTCGTCGCCAAACCATGCTGTTCTCCGCAACTTTAGACGGTAACGGTGTAAAGCGTTTCTCCGAACGCGCTTTGCGTGAGCCAGTACTGTTGGAAGCGGCCCCACCACGTCGTGAAAAAGCCAAAATTCTGCAGTGGATGCATGCCGCCGATGATGCTGCTCATAAACTGGCGTTACTGACCCATATTCTGAAACAGGAAGAGGTCAGCAAAGTGATTGTTTTTGTCAAAACCCGTGAGCGTTTGGCTACCTTAACAGGTCAGCTGGAAGCTGCAGGGTTAAAATGTTGCTGGTTACAGGGTGAAATGCCGCAGGATAAACGTCAGTTGGCCCTGCAGCGTTTCAGCAATGGCCAGGTGCGTATTCTGGTGGCCACAGATGTCGCGGCTCGTGGTCTGGATATCGATGATATCAGCCATGTGATTAACTACGATATGCCACGCACTGCAGATGTGTACGTGCACCGTATTGGCCGTACAGGCCGCGCCGGTAAAAAAGGCACAGCCATCTCCTTAGTGGAAGCCCATGATATTGCCGTGGTAGGTAAAGTAGAACGTTATACAGAGCAACCGTTAAAACGCCGCTTTATTGAAGGTTTACGCCCTAAACATAAAGAAGCCAAAGCGCCAACCAAGCAGAAAAAACCTAAAACTGCAGCTAAGAAAAAAGCGCTGAAAAAAGCCGCCAAAGCTAAAACCTGACGCTATTGAGGCTCAGCCATCATTTGCTGATAGCTGTGTAAAAACGCTTTGTGATACTGCGGCTCCACATGTTCAAGCTGGAGCCGTATATACTCTTGGTCAAATACCAGTTCTGCTATGGCCTGATCCAGCTGTTTGATTATTTTCTGCCCTACAGGCCCTTTGTGGCAAGCGAAGTAGGCCGCTGTGTCTGGCTCAGCTTCAGCAACCGGATAAGCTGTTACCAGAGATTCATAATCTTCAGGTAATAAAAACGGATACTCCAGGATCATATCTACCCGTCGTTGTTTTAACATAGGCCATAAGTCCCCAATACCAGCACCACTCTGCTTTTGATACAAATAGTTGGCTTTATCCGGATCCCGCACCAGAGGGTCTAATTCAGCCCCATAAGAACGTTCATAGTCCAGCCCCAGCAAAGCATCAGCCTGTTTAGACCAGGAGTTCAGAAGACTGACCTTGCCGTCTTTCTGCATTGCAGCCAGTTTTTTCTGCCAGACGCTGTCCTTGAGCACATACAAATGTATACCTTGCACCAGAATATAAGGTCTGCTGAATTGATAAAGTTGACGGCGCTCAGGGCTTGTTAAAACTCCGGCCATACAGCTATTGCTTTGGTGCAAAGTGAGTTGCATGGCTTTGGTGTGGTTCATCAGAAAAAAGTTGTAGCGGAGCCCTTTGGCCTGCAGCAGGATTTTACGGATCAGCTTCTTATCGACAGTCTCATTGGCCGGCTGCTTTAGAATAAGCCAATCAGGTGGCATTTTACTTTGAAAATCAACATCAATAGCAGTTAAATGCCAGGGTAGCATCAAGAGAAAAACAAGCAGCAACCAAACACGCATCCAGACCTCTACTCTGCAGCTCACAACGCTTAGAGCATAGCGGACTAAAGCAAATTTGCGACCTTAATTCAACAACATAGAACTGCGGTAACGCTGAATAAATTCCGCTCTCCGCTCTGCAGGCACGGTATTTAAATGCAAATCCAGATAAACCTGAGTGCCAGCCAAAGCTTTAATAGCTTCATTCAGCTTATGGATAATAGCCTGGCCTGTTTCGCTTTTATTGCAGGCAAAATAAGCCAGCTGCAAAGGTTCGGCTTCTGCCACTTCGTAACTTTGCAGCAGGCTGGCATCCGTAGTCGCCAGCATAAAAGGGTATTCCAGCACAGCTGAAACCCGGCCTTGCTGCAACATAGGCCACAGCTGCGCAATCTGGGCTCCACTTTGTTTAAAGTACAAACTACGCCGGACTGCTTTTTCTTTTAACAACAGATCCAGATCCGCACCATAAGAGCGCTCCTGATCCAGCCCTACTATAAAGTCAGGTTCAGTGAGCAATAACTCACGTAATCGGACTTTATCATCCCATTGCTTTAGCTTGGGCCGCAGTTTGGTATTCAGCTTACTGTCTTTAGGCAAATAGAGCTTTAAACCTTCAATAGCAGAAAGTGGCCGGCTAAAAATAAACTCAGCCTCTCGTTGTGGATTTTTTAAGATACTGGCCATACAACTGGTGGCTTGAGTACGGGTTAACTCGCTGGCTTTGGTGAAATTGACCTGATGAAAATGTGGTATGAGTTCAGGGCTTTGCGCCAGAATCAGTCGTATTAACTTCAGTTCAAGACTTTCGGGTGTTGCCGGTGTGGTGCTCAGCCAGTCCGGCGACATTTTGCTTTGGAAATGCACATCCTGAGTTTGTGCCTGCAGCACGGTGCAGCAGCAAAACAGCACGGCGAGTTTAATAACAAGGCTGCAGCGCGCCATTTCTGATCATCCGGTTCCATGCCCAATGAAGCCAGCATAAAAGTGAAGTCTTTGTGCTGTAAAGCTTTTTCTTTTACAACAATGTCATAAATTGTTAAAGCAACCAGGCATAACTGAACTTCATAAACACAGAGCGCTGATCCCGTTCCAGACTGGTCAGTTCATCATCCTGCCAGGCGTTGTCGCTGTAACCGGCAAAAAATAAGGTCTGTGGATTTAGTTTGTAAGAATACAATAACTGGCTGCCCAGGCTACGCTCCAGTTGCTGCGTAAGGCCCGGGTTATTCAGCGGGTTTTGTTCCACATCGCTATAAATCAAAGTCAGACGCAACAAACTACGCACAGAAAACTGATAGCTAAAGCGCAGGTCGGTCAGATTGGCGGTAAAAACTTCTGCGCCATCGGCCTCTAAATATCTGTAGGTATGACGCGCCTCTATTTGCAGATGGGTACTGGCATTCCAGCTGATTTCCGGTGCTATCTGCATCAGGTCGCCCAACCTGTTATTGCGGTAGTCTATGGCATCTCCCAGCTCCACTTCAGCATTGGCATAAAGCTCAGGTAAAGGCCGGAATTCGGCAAAAGCGAGCACCCTTTGTTCGTTGAACATTAAAGTATTGCCATCAATAGCCAAAGAGTTGTTATTCAACCGCGGTCCTGTTTTTTCTCTGTCCGTCAGGCTCAAAGAGAAAAAGCTTTGCTGTGGCCCCCATAACTCCAGAAATAACTCGGCTTCTTTTTCCAGCAGCTCGTTATTGGCGTTATGGCTGATGTCCCAGTCGCCGCTTAAGATTGCTCTGTTCCACCAGCTACTCTCAGAAAACCACTGATACCCCAGACCTTGTACAAACTTATGAAAGTCGGTTTGTGGCATATACCCCATATCAGCGCGGAAGTCTTTTTCCAGCGCCAGATATTCGGTATTCCAGAACCAGGCCCCGTCATCATGTTCATACATTAAAAAGTACGCTGGGTCGGATAAATCATCCGCCAAACGTAAACCTGCTTCAGAATTGACAAAGCTCTGGCGCAACTCTTCTGAATACGCCGAGTCAGCATACAAATACTGCAACACCAGTTCATCCTGATCGGTGAACTTATACTTCAGATCCAGCCCTGATAAGTTATTGTGGTAGTTGTCACTTTGGCGCAGGCTGCTGATCCAGCCCAAAGACAGGTCGGCATTCAGATCATAACGATAACGTAGTACAGCATTGGTGCTTTCTTCATCCAATACCGCCACATCAGAACCCAGGTTGCCCGGTACTATAAAGGTAGTTTTTTCATCATTAGCGGCAAAAAAGGCAAAAGAATGCTGCTGTTGTTTACCCGTTAACTTAGCGCCTATATCAGGAGCACCAATATTACGGGTGTACACCAAATCCAGAGGTGAGCTGAAATAATCCTGATTATCGAGGAAAAACGCACGTTTTTCGTCAAAAAACAACGAAAAGGTATCATTCATCGATACCTGAGCCACATCGGCTTCCACCTGAGAAAAGTCAGGATTTAGTGTGGCATTGAGGTTAATATCAGGCGTTATCCCCCATTTTAAATCCAGGCTGACTTCAGTATTGGGTTCTGTACGCCAGGCTGTTTTTGTGTCTTGCGTGACGTCCCGCTCCTGGCTGGCACCAGTCACTAAAGAAGGCACTACACTAAAATGGCTGCCCTGTTTGGCACCGGAAAAACCAGTAGCCACACGCATCTGACAAATCCAGCACGGATTTGCCCGCTCAATTTTATTACTGGATAAACGGTGTTTTACATCCCGGGGATAAAACCGCACCAGCTCTATACGCCACTGCTGCTCCGAGAGTTTGTCGTTAAAATTCAGGATACGAAGCGGGATAGCAATCTCTACCTGATAACCATCAGAGGTGAGCTGCCCCACACTGTGCCAAATACCATCCCAGGCGTCACTTTCATCACCAGTGACTTCGTTTTCTATCGCATCAGCCTGCACACCCAAAGGGTTACTGAAAAACTGATACGCCAATTTTTGGTCGTTGTAGCTGTCAATTTTGACGCCGACTAAATCGTCTTCCCAGACATCATCTCTGTCTTTTAAAAAAGCACGGATTTGCGAAGGGTTGGGATCTTTGGCAGTAAAAGCCAGATAAAAGTATTCACCGTTTTCTATTAACAGCGCTTCAGTTGCTACAGGTGCAGGCGTGTTCTCTGATGGCCAGCTGTTAATGCTGATCTGAACTTTATTAGCCTGAACCCAGGCAGCATCAGATAAATCACCATCAATACTGATAGTATCTGTGGTTTTTGGGATCTGAATATCGGCCACAGCAGCAGCAGAAAAAACGGCGAACCACAGAAAAAACCAACGCAGCATGCAGGCATCCTTGTACAGCAGGAGAAAAAGTCTCCGGCACTATATAGAAAGATGCTAAAAATAAGAAGACCGGACATACCGGCCTTCCCTGAGGATTTTGTAACTGGCTGTTACCTTATTACCTGTCCCAGTAACTTTCTTCCAGCGAGTCTTCTTTTTCCGGTAAACCTTTAGACAAGCGTGGCGCGTTTTGTACCAAAATGGCGTAGCTGACCCTGTTGGCGTATTTGCAGATCTGCGCAAAAGACGAATACGCCAGATAAGGCTGCTCGTGTTTGCTGGATAAAGGCAAAGTTTGACGATGGAAATGATTAGCCGCTATGTCATGCAAAATAGCGGCTAAAGCGCCATCTCCTGCACCATTGGTGTTTTTAATCCGCTCAGGGCCGCCTAAATAAGGGTCTATATGCGAGTAGACTTTGACTGGCTGCTGACAGTCCTTTTTCTGCATAGGACGGCTGAACTCAAATTCGTTGTAGTCCGCCAAAGCACCGGATTTAATAGGGTTGGTGGTTTCACGTTTGACCGAAGCGTCCGTATAACCACATAAATACAAACCTTCAGGGCCAGCAGTAAGCAGCACCATATCAACATAATCCAAAGCCGCTTCTGCCGCGAGCAAAGGATCAGCAAAACCTGTTAAAGCTTCAGCTTCCAGCTCATTCATCGCCAGCACGTTGACATACTGCGCCAGAGTTTTTTGAATCAGTTCTCTGTGTTCTTCGACTAAATGTTTGGTGCCTAAACTCATTACCACTGGCACGTCAGCGGCTTTGGCATCGGACAACATTTTGATCATCGCCTGCTGGATAGGCTGATCGGTAGCGCGCAGCGGATAAGCACTGACCACTATAGCGGCGGCTTTGGCAATAATATCGGTCGGGATATAAGCTGGAGTTAATTCGTCCATATCACCCGGATCTATGACAAAAGTACGTTCGCCATCCGGGGTGATCATGGTAATACCACGGCCAATATCACCTGGCACCCCTTGCAGGTGGTTCATATCCACTTTGCTGCTGGTATGACATAAGTAGTGGTATGCCGGAGACCCCAGCTGAATATTGGACGACATCACGCCCAGTAACACTGATTTATCGTCCGCCAGCACAGAGTAGTTATGTACTGTATTGCCTATGGTGCCGCCGGCAAAGTGGTCCGAAATAGCGTTAGAGCCAACCAGCTCCTGATAAATCAAATCGGCTTTGCCGTGTTCCACTAAGTTGGATAAACCTTTGCCTATGCCGTATTTTTCAAGAAACTCGTCGCTGACATTGGCAATCACGTCCACTATGGTTTGGTCCAACCCTACAATATAAGTGTCCAGTTCAGGCCGCACTTCGTAGCTGGGCAACGTCAGCTTAGGCTGAGACACAGGAAAATAATGTTTGAGTTTACGACGACCAGGGAATTTCATAAGGCAGCACTCGGATCAATAGAGCCGCGCATTTTAGCAAAAGCCAATTAAAAAAGCGCAGGAAAAAGCCGCAGTTTATTGCAGCATTTTCAGCTTACTTCGCCTAAAAACGACGAAGTATTAATCGGCCTGTTGCATTCGTGTAAATACCAATGTGTCAGCTTTGGAATCCGCTACGCTAAACTGATAACCAGCGCTATTAAATTGCTTTAAGCCGTCTACCTCACCAATTTGGTGTTCAATCACATAACGAGCCATCAAACCCCGGGCTTTTTTCGCAAAAAAGCTGATGACTTTGTACTGACCATTTTTGAAATCTTTGAATTCGACATTCAGCACTTTGGCTTTCAGCGCTTTTTTGTCGACGGCTTTAAAGTATTCCTGTGAGGCTAAGTTCAATAGCATCTCTGAATTTAATTGCTCCAGCTGTTGGTTCAGTTCTGTACTGATGCGATCGCCCCAGAACTGATATAAATTTTTACCCCGGCCATTTTCCAATGCTGTTCCCATCTCCAGACGATAAGGCTGCATCAAATCCAAAGGCCGTAATACGCCATATAACCCACTCAATATCCGTAAATGCTGCTGAGCATAATCCAGATCTTGTGATGTGAGGCTGGAGGCTTGCAAGCCCTGATACACATCCCCATTAAAAGCAAACAGAGCCTGACGGGCATTGTCCGGCGTAAAAGGTGTGGACCACTGTGCAAAACGTGCTGCATTCAGCCCAGCCAGTTTGTCGCTGATATGCATCAGGCTTGATAACTGAGCCGGTGTCAGGTCGCGGCAATAAGGCATCAACTCCAGACTTTGATCCAGCAAAGCAGGCTGGCTAAAGGCAGTAACGGACAAAGGACTTTGGTAATCTAAATCTTTGGCGGGTGATATCACCATCAACATGGGTTTTGGCTTCCTCTACAACTAAGGTTGGAGACTATATCAAATTATTTCTCTTCGTACTTGAAGCAGCTTCGTTGTTGACAGCCTTTATTCGCCCCAGTCAGATAAAAAATTATGTTCCCGGGGTCTCATTCCGGTGTCGCCGCGCCGCAACAGCAATGACTTTGAGAAAATAGCCTTAGCCCGACAACAAAACTCAATACGGACGCGGCTTTGACATGGTTTTTACTTTTTTTCATGGTAAGCTCTGAACCCTGCGCCGAGCTTATAAAATAAGGCTGCGACCAGCAAAAGAAACAGAATTCCGAATGCCGGAAACTTAGCGCAAAAGCCTGTTTTTGTGTTGTAATTTTCCTACATTTATTTAGTATTAAACCCCACATCACTGACTTGTGATCAGAAAAACGGTAATAAAACAATATGAGCACTTTACTTGAACAGCTAAAAGCAGTGACTACAGTAGTGGTCGACAGTGGTGACTTAGGCGCCATTGAACAATTCCGCCCTGTAGACGCGACAACCAACCCTTCTTTATTACTCAACGCCAGCCAGCTGGAGTTTTCTAAGCCGTTATTGGCTCAGGCAGTAGCTTATGCCAAAAGCAAAAGCTCCGATCTGGCGACTCAGATCAGTATTGCCAGTGACAAATTTGCCGTAGATATCGGCACACAAATCAGCAAGTTAGTGCCGGGCCGTGTCTCTACTGAAGTGGATGCCCGTTTGTCTTTTGACACCCAGGCCAGTATCAACAAAGCACTGCAACTGGTTGCTTTGTATGAAGAAAATGGCATCAGCAAAGACCGTATTCTGATCAAAATCGCCTCGACCTGGGAAGGTATTCAGGCCGCCCGTCAACTGGAACAACAAGGTATTCAGTGTAACCTGACCTTGTTATTTCATATGGCGCAAGCCCGTGCCTGTGCAGAAGCTGGCGTATTTTTAATTTCTCCTTTTGTTGGCCGTATTCTGGACTGGTACAAAGCCAATACTAAACAAGACTACACAGCAGAAACGGATCCTGGTGTAGTGTCAGTACGTGAAATTTACCGCTACTTCAAAACTTATGGCCACAAAACTGTGGTGATGGGTGCCAGTTTCCGCAATACAGGTGAAGTCCTGGCTTTAGCAGGCTGCGACCGCTTAACCATCAGCCCTGCATTACTGGAAGAACTCAGCCAGCAGCAAGGTACTTTAACAGTGCACCTGAAAGACACCGGCGCTACCGCCAAAGAAACGGCCGCTTTAACTGAAGCAGAATTCCGCTGGGCTTTGAATGAAGATGCAATGGCCACCGAAAAACTGTCGGAAGGTATCCGTAAATTTGCCGTGGACCAACGTAAGCTGGAAACATTAATTCAGGCCCAGTTACAGGCCTGATTTTTTCACACTAGTGAGTATTAACAGGAGTTTTTATGATGTCGTCTGCACTCTGGGCTGAATTAAAACAGCTGGCACAACAGCCTTTGTCCTTGCGTCAGCAGTTTGCTGCGGACCCACAGCGGGCTGCAAAGTTTCAGGTTAATGCCTGTGGTATTCACCTGGATTTTGCCAAAAACCTGATCACGGATGGCATCTGGCACAAGTTGCTGGAGCTGGCCAAACAAAGCCAGATCCAGACTAAAACCCAGCAAATGCTCAGTGGCGAAAAAATTAATAACACAGAACACCGTGCGGTCTGGCATATGGCGCTGCGTGCCGATACCGATACTGCACTTGTGTTAGATGGTGTGGATTTACAGCCAGAAATTCAGGCTTGCCATGCACAGATGGCAGAACTGATAGGTCAATTACATAAAGGCAGCTATAAAGGTTATCAGGGCGATGCCATTACCGATCTGATTTGGATTGGTATAGGTGGCTCTTTATTAGGCCCACAAATGGCCTGTGAAGCTTTAGCCCCTTATAACCAAAGCCCGGTGCGTATTCACTTTGCCGGAAACATTGACGGTGCTGTAGTTTCCGATGTGGTGAAAGGCTTAAACCCGGCTACTACGCTGGTGTTTGTGGCATCCAAGTCTTTTGGTACTGAAGAAACCAAACAAAACGCTCTGGCAGTGCGTCAGTGGTTTATAGACAAAGGTGCTGACAAAGCTGCTATAGCCCGGCATTTCTGGGCCACCTCATCCAATATCAAAGCCGCGGCCGAGTTTGGCATAGTGGCTGAACATATTCTGCCAATGTGGGACTGGGTCGGTGGTCGTTATTCCTTATGGTCAGCCATAGGTTTCCCAGTGGCATTGCAACTGGGCATGGCGCAGTTTCAACAACTGCTCAAAGGCGCCCGTGATATGGACCAGCATTTTATCCATGCCCCACTGGAGCAGAATATGCCTGTGATTCTGGCTTTGCTGGGTGTTTGGTATATCAATGCCAAAGGCTGTCAGGCACAGGCCTTGTTGCCCTATAGCCACTATTTACGTTTCCTGCCCTCTTATGTGCAGCAACTGGATATGGAAAGTAATGGTAAAGGAGTCGACCTGGATGGCAAACCGCTGACTGATGCCACGGCGCCGGTGATTTGGGGTGATGCAGGCACTAATGGTCAGCACGCTTATCACCAGTTGTTGCATCAAAGTGTATTGGCTGTTCCGTCTGATTTTATTCTGCCGGCCAAAGTCAGCCACGATCTCACAGATCATCACCACAGATTAGCGGCCCACTGTTTTGCTCAGACACAGGCCCTGATGCAAGGCAAAACCTTTGAAGAAGCCAAAGCTGAAGTGCTGGCCACTGGCGCAACAGAAGCCGAAGCTATTGCTTTGGCTCCTCATAAAGTATCGCCAGGTAATAAGCCAAGCAACACCTTATTACTGCCAGAATTGTCCCCTTATTACTTAGGTGCCTTAATAGCGCTTTATGAGCAGAAGGTGTTTTGTCAGGGGGTGTTGTGGAATATCAACTCTTTTGATCAGTGGGGTGTGGAGCTGGGTAAACAGCTGTCTACACCTATCTATCAGGTGTTGTCTGATCAAAAAATCAATAGCTTTGATGCGTCCACAGAGGCACTTATCGCAAAATTTAAGCAGTTAAACTTGGGCTAAGCCATTGAATGAACAAAAAACATTCATTTTTCGTTCATATTTGTGTCAAAGAGTTATTTTATTTTCAATCAAAGTGTGGTACTAATTTGTTGAAAATAACAACAACTCAGAGGGGCAACCATGGAAAGCTTCGAAGACTTACTGAATATGTTGGAGCGTCCTGCGACAAAGAGCCGTGCAGTCAAACGCAAGTGGCGCGAAATTGAAGCAGTCAAAGAACGTCAGCGCTTAAAACGAGAACTAGAAGACATAGACTGGACCATAGAACCTGAGTTAGTTGACATCGAATTAAGTTAAAATAGAGCCCCGGCAGCAATGTCGGGGCTTTTTATTTGGCTGTTATTTGATGGTCAGCTAGCCGCAGGGGCGACCTTTATGGTCGCCCGGCTATATATCAAAACGACGGGTTAAACCTGCCAGCGGATAGGTGTTTTACCTTGCTGCTGCAATAACTCATTGGCTTTTGCAAAATGGCCACAGCCCAAAAAGCCACGGTGCGCAGACAAAGGCGATGGATGAGGTGCGGTCAGAATATGGTGTTTGGTTTTATCAATCAGCTGTGATTTTTTAATCGCATGGCTGCCCCATAACAAAAACACTATGCCTTCTGCATGGGCACTGATAGCCCGTATCACCTGATCAGTAAACTGCTCCCAACCTAAATGACGATGGGAGTTGGCTTCATTCGCCACTACAGTCAAAGCCGTGTTGAGTAACAACACCCCCTGCTGTGCCCAACTTTCCAGACAACCGTGATTTGGCATCTTAAAATCAACATACTCCAGCGCCAGCTCTTTGTAGATATTACGCAGTGACGGCGGAATAGCCACACCAGGCGGCACGGAAAAACTTAAGCCATGAGCCTGATTTGGACCATGGTAAGGGTCCTGCCCTATCACTACCACCTTCATATCCGCAAAAGGCGTTAACTTAAAGGCATTAAATACCTGGGCTTCAGGTGGATAAATCACCTGGCCTGAGGCACGTTGTTGCTTTAAGTACTCCATAGTCTGCAGAAAATAGGGCTGATTTTTTTCAGCCCCAATCACGTCTTGCCAAAGTAAAGACACAGTTTATTTATCCAGAGTCAGTAAAAATTGGCGTAATTGTACAAAATCCGGCGCCATATCTGCACTTAAACTTGTCTCAGAGGCCACAGCAGCGAGCTCAGCTGGCAGAGCTATAGGACTGCCAAGGATATTCTCCACCTGCTCTTTAAATTTGGCCGGATGCGCAGTGCCCAGGAAAATACCAAATTCACCGTCCAACAAACTGCGCTTTAAGGCTTTGTACGCAATAGCCGCATGAGGCTCACTGACATAACCTAACTGCGCCAGCTGACGCATCGAGACCTGGGTATCTTCTTCATCCACCATCACAGCTTCTAAATCGTCGCGGCAGATTTTCCCCTGAGCCAATAAAGCTTCAACCCGTGGCCAGTTGTTGGGTGCGCTGACATCCATCGCATTGGATAAAGTCGGGATAGTTTTGTTCGGCGCCCACTGACCATCTTTCCAGTAACGAGGCACTGTGTCGTTTAAGTTCGTGGCCGCTATCATACGTTTGATAGGTAAACCTAAGACTTTGGCAATTAAACCTGCGGTCAGGTTACCAAAGTTACCGCTTGGCACAGCGATCACAATTTGATCCCGTTTGTCTTTAGGTACCTGAGCCACAGCTTCAAAGTAATAACAAATCTGGGCAAATAAACGACTGATATTGATAGAGTTGGCTGAGTTGATATTCAGCTGTTTGACTAAATCCCGGTCGTTAAACACGTCTTTCACCAGCGCCTGGCACTGGTCAAAGTCGGCTTCTATCGCCAGGGTATGGATGTTATGGCCTAAGGTCGTAAATAGCTTTTCCTGCAGCGGGCTGATTTTTCCTTTTGGAAATAAAATCACCACGTCAACACCGGCCTGCTGATAAAAGGCATGAGCCACAGCAGCCCCTGTATCACCCGAAGTGGCGGTGACTATCGTCGTTTTGCTGACATTCTGCTGCTTTTGCGCCTGAATTAACGCCTGCGCCATAAAACGGCCACCAAAGTCTTTAAAAGCTAAAGTGGGGCCATGGAATAGCTCTAAACAGGCCACATCCTCTGTCACTTGCGCCAAAGGCGCCGGAAACTGAAAAGCGTTACTTACCATCTGATAAATTTGGGAAGCAGAAAGCTCGTCGCCTATTAAAGCCTGCAGCACTTTGGCGCTGCGCTCAACAAAAGGCAGCTCCAATAAAGCCTCTATATCCAGAGTTGGCCACTGAGTGGGGAAAAACAACCCCTGCTGCTCACCTAAACCAATACGGACTGCATCTAAAAAACTAACTTGTTGTGAAGCGACTTTGGTATTTGTTAATTGCATTTTTACATCCTACAGCGCACGTGCGCCTTGTCCCGCCAGACGACATATTGTCGTGATGGCATCTGAGTTTTTAGCGTAATGCTGTTGTAAATAATCAGCGGCAAATTGGGCCTGAGTATCATTCTGGCAGACCGCAAAAATAGTAGGACCAGCACCGGAAATACCGACATGGCCTATGCCCTGAGCGGATAACGCTTCACGGATAGGCAACAATTCAGGCATCAGATGCTGACGGGCAGGCTCAGCCACCAGATCCTGCAAAGCAGCAAAAGCCTCGTTTTCATCTTTTGCGTATAAAGCGCTGATAAAACGGCTTAACATACCGGCAAAAGCTATGCTGTGTTTCAGCGTTAATTGTTGTGGCAATACGGCACGGGCTTCTTTGGTCGACAGCACTGTGCCCGGATAACACAACACCACCTGCCAATGTTCAAACCAGGGTAAAGCACGACAGAGCAAAGGACTGTCCGGCAACATCAGCAATAAGCCACCATAAAAGGACGGAGCCACATTGTCATAATGCACTGAACCACTGACGCCCCCTTCCAGCTGAGCCATCAGTTGCAACAGCTGATAGTCATCCAAAGGTTTACCAAAATAGTCATTAAAGGCATAACAGGCGACCACTATAGAACAGGCGCTGGAGCCTAACCCACTGCCCACAGGCAGGTTTTTCACCAGTTCCAGTTGTAGCCGCGGTAAAGTCCGGCCTATTGCTTTTTCAAAAGCATAAAAACACTGCAGCACTAAATTATCGTCTGTGTCTTTGGGCAACTGATGCACATAATGGCCGGTCAACCTTAAACTCAGCTCTGGCTGTTCGTTATGAATACGCAGTTCATCGCCAAATAAAGAACCATCAACAGGTTCAAAAGCAGCGCCTAATAAATCAAATCCAACAGAAAAATTCCCTGTGGACGCAGGCGCAAAATACGACTTCATATTACATCTCCTGCTGCCAGGACAGAGTCCGCATTACATCACTGAACACACCAGCTGCTGTGACCGCAGCACCAGCCCCATAACCCCTTAATACAAAAGGAATAGGTTGGTAATAACGGGTATGAATAGCCAGCGCATTTTCACCGTCTTTGACTTTGGCCAGCGGATGATCCAAATCCAAAGCTTTGATAGCCACTTTGCAGCGGCCTTCGCTGATTTCACCTATATAACGCAGCACCTGACCTTTGGCTTTGGCTTCTGCGATACGTCCGGCAAACTGTTGATTTAGTTCTGGTAACTGCTGCATAAAAGTTGGTACATCAGTGCCAGGCGCAAAATCAGCAGGTAATACACCTTCCACTTCAACATCAGCTAAATTCAGCATCAGACCCGACTCACGCGCCATGATCAGTAATTTACGCGCCACATCCATACCGGATAAATCATCACGGGGATCCGGTTCAGTAAAACCTAATTCGCGGGCTTTGGTGGTGACTTCAGATAAAGACTGACCTTGCTCTAACAGACCAAAAATATAGGACAACGAGCCCGATAAAATGCCCTCAAAAGCCACCAGTTCGTCACCGGCATTAAACAAACCCTGCAAGGTGTCGATCACCGGCAAACCAGCACCAACTGTGGTCTCATACAGGAAACGACGTCTGTGTTGTTGTGCCACCTGACGTAGCTGACGGTAATAGTCCAGAGAGCCGGTATTGGCCTTCTTGTTGGGTGTGACGACATGGAAACCGGCTTTTAAGAAATCCACATACAAATTGGCCACAGGCTCTGCGCTGCTGCAGTCAATCAATACCGGATTGGTTAAATGCTGCTCCTGGGCAAAACGGCTTAAATCTGCCACAGAAAACTGGCCTTTAGCCTGCTGCATCTGCTGTTGCCACTGGCTTAAGTCGATACCTTTTTCATCCAGCAGTAAGGCTTTGGAGTTGGCAATACCATAGACTTTCAGCTTCACATTTCGTTGCTGTAAAAACTGCTGCTGCCGCTGGAACTGTGCCAATAATTCACTGCCGACCACACCACAACCGACCAGAAACACATCTATGCTGGGGATATGGCTGAAGAAGTTTTCATGACACACCTTCACTGCGTTCTGACAGGCTTTTTGCTCAACCACAGCGGAGATAGAACGCTCACTACTGTCCTGCGCTATCGCCACTATATTGACCCGGGCTTGCGCCAGGGACGCAAAAAACTTAGCCGCAACACCCCGGTGCTGACGCATACCATCGCCGACTAAACTGACAATAGCCATGTCAGATAAAATCTGCAGCGGTCTTAATAACTTGCCTTGCAGTTCCAGTTCAAACTCGGCTTCCAGCGCTTTTTTCGCTGCCGGCAAATCCAGCTGTGCGACACAAAAGCTGATGCTAAATTCTGAAGAGGACTGAGTGATTAAACTGACCGACACCTGTTCACGCGCCATAGTGGCAAAAACCCGGGAAGCCATGCCCACTACACCTTTTAAACCAGGGCCTGACACTGTGATCAGCGCCAGATGTTCAAGGCTGGAAATGCCTTTGACCAGCGAGTCACCGTTGTTGTCTGCATCAATGCAGGTGCCGGGAGCAGAGGGGTTTAAAGTATTTTTGATGTAACAAGGAATTTGAAAACGCGCCAGTGGACCTATAGTTTTTGGATGCAGTACTTTGGCACCAAAATACGACAGCTCCATGGCTTCGTCATAAGATAAATGGTCAATCAGTTTGGCTTGTTTCACCTGACGAGGGTCAGCACTGTACACGCCATCCACATCAGTCCAAATCTCACAGACGGACGCTTTGACGGCAGCGGCAACAATAGCAGCTGAATAGTCCGAGCCATTGCGCCCTAATAAACACAGCTCACCCTGCGCGTTACTGGAGACAAAACCGGCCATCACATAAACCTGAGCCGATTGTTTCGCCAAAGCTGCAGCAAAGCTTTGCTCCGAAGCAGGAATGTCTGCTACTGCATTTAAATAATCGCCCTGACTTTTGACTAAAGCCACAGAATCCAGCAACACCACATCCACCTGA
>CBIMJC010000044.1:0-18051 GCA_966244125.1 uncultured Rheinheimera sp. | reverse complement strand
TTATTGACGAGATTGAGAACGGCGCTCAAAAAGTAGTGTCTTCAGTTTCAGCCATACAGTGATGTTTTTACTCTCTGCCCTTTAGTAAAAAAACAGGCGGCTTAAGCCGCCTGTTTTAGTTGAACTGCCAGAGTTTACTCTTTGACTATGTCCATTTCTTTAATCAGGTTGGTGGCACCATCAACCTTTTCCATTTGCCACAGCATATAACGGCTGTCGACATGGATAGATCGGTTGGTGGCAGGGTCGTAGTCCCAGTTGCCAATGATGCCTTCAATCACACCATCAAATAACAAACCAACCAGTTCAGCTTTACCGTTCAGTGTCGGTGAACCTGAGTTGCCGCCTGTGGTATCCACTGTGCTTAAAAAGTTCACCGGCAGATGGTTATAGACCGCATCTTTATAAATGCCAAAATCGCCCTTCCTTAACGCTTCCACCTGAGCTGGTGGTGCATCAAATGGATCTACCCCTGTTTGTTTCTGCAAAATACCAGCAGCAGTGGTAAAGGGTTGATAAGACACCGCATCTTTTGGCTGATAACCTTTGATAGAACCATAAGTGACACGAAGTGTGCTGTTGGCGTCAGCATACACAGCTTTGCCATTGGCTTTGTTAAAGGCAATGATGGCTTCCATCACCTGAGGACGGGCCACAGCTAACTTGCCTTTATGCTCTTTTTCGGCATTTTCTAATGCGATATCAGTGTCGTACATAGCCACGGCGTACTGGATCAGTGGATCTGTACTTTCTTTAAACTCATCAACAGATTTCCCCATCCAGGCTAAACGTTCGACTTCATCCGACAAGGTAGTCGCCTGATACAGGCCTTCAAGCTTAGTGCGAAGCGCTGCAACATCCAGCTCTGCAGAGCCTATACCAAAATAACCGTCCAGAGATTTCAGACGCTGATCTGCAGGTAATTTGGCGTAATGTTGCAGGAAATGCAGCATCAGCTCCTGTTCCACCTTGGCGTCAAAACTGCGGGATAAACGTTTCATACTGGCGGAAAAACGTTCCAAATCACGTTCCTGAAAGCCTATTTCACGCTCTGCATCTGGTTTTTGCTGCTCATGAGCTAAACGATATAAACGTTTGGCGGTGTTAAACAACTGGCCATAACTTAAATAACCCAAAATCAGATCCCGTTGCTGATTTTGTTGTTCTTCCACTAACAGCTGTTGCAGATTACGCACTGCAGGTGCGTATTTCGCCTGACGGGCCGGACTGGATTTAATCCACAGATTCAGTGCTTTATCAAACTGATCTTTACGCTGCTGCGTATCACCCTTTTGGTAGCTGGCTATCATGCCTTCGAAGTTTTTGGCGTAATTGGCGAGTGATGCCAGAATACTTTCGTATTTGATACGGGCCTCAGAGCCTTCGGCGGAATGCTGCTTAATGACTGCAATAGCTTCTTCCCGATACGCCCTGGATAAAGGCAGAACTTGAGTGAATTGGTTCTCCACTTCAGCTGCAGTGTTGTATCTGTTGGTGCGGCCCGGATAACCAATCACCATCACAAAGTCGTTTTCTTTGAGTGGTTTAGCTGACACTTTTAAATAAGAAGGTGGTGTAAAAGGCACATTGTCGGCACTGAAATCCGCTGGCTGACCGTCTTTGCCCACATAAGCGCGGTAAAAGGAATAGTCGCCTGTGTGACGTGGCCACATCCAGTTGTCGATATCACCACCAAATTTACCTATACCAGAAGCCGGTGCATGCACTAAACGTACATCACGGATTTCCATTTGTTTAATCAGGTAATATTCTAAACCACCGTGGAAACTGTAGACATCACAACGATAACCCGGCGTTTCACAGGCTGCGATTTGTTCTTTGCGCAGCTCATCAATGCGGTCAAAACGGGCTTTGCCTTTTAGCTGCGGTGTCAGCTCCTGATTAATTTGCGGAGTCACATTGGTCACTTCCTGAGTAACAAATATTTTGGACCCAGGAGCCGCAGGTAATTCTTCGTCTAAATCTTTAGCTAAAAAGCCTTTGGCCAGCAAATTATTAGCAGCAGTACTGTTGTGCTGAATACTGCCGTAAGCACAGTGATGATTGGTCACTACCAGCCCCTGATTAGACACAAAAGAGGCGGTACAGCCACCTAAGCTAATCACAGCGTTCATTGGGAAAGCTGTCAGTTGAGCAATACTTTTAGCATCAATTTCCAAACCTTTTTCTTTGAGGAGTTGTTCAAGTTCAGGTAACTGATGAGGTTGCCACATACCTTCATCGGCATGGGCAAAAGTGGCGACGGACAAAGCCAGCGCGAGCAGAGTTTTTTTCATTCGGAAATTCCTTGGCATAGAGGCCCAGACAAACTAACAGCATAAGGGCAGACCACTGACACTGTTGCGGGTAACGGCCTTCATTGTGCGATATTTTGCTGCAAAGTAAAACGGCCATAGGCTTGAATTTCTGCACTATTTACCCCATAAAGTGGAGTCAGAGTAAAGACGGGAGTACCAATGGAACAACTCATAGAAAAAACAATGTATGCCACCCGCTGGTTAATGGCACCTATTTACCTTGGCCTGAGCCTGGCTTTGCTGGCCCTTGGTCTGAAGTTTTTTCAGGAAGTATTCCATATACTGCCCATCATTTTCAGTATGAAAGAGGTGGATTTAATTCTGGTGATCCTGTCGCTGATCGACATCTCGCTGGTGGGTGGTTTGATTGTGATGGTGATGTTTTCTGGTTATGAAAACTTTGTTTCGCGTTTAGATATTGACGGCAATGATGACAAGTTAGGCTGGTTAGGTAAGCTGGATTCTAATTCACTGAAAAACAAAGTCGCAGCTTCTATTGTTGCTATATCTTCTATCCATCTGCTGAAAATATTTATGGATACGCAAAATATCCCGAACGACAAAATCATGTGGTATTTGCTGATCCATATGACCTTCGTCATCTCCGCTTTTGCTATGGGTTATCTGGATAAAATTACCAAAGAAGCCGGTAATAAAGACAACTTCTGATCGCTGACTCAGCCCGGTGAATACCGGGCTGCTTCATTATTGTGGGCTTTATTGTGGGTTTAGCTCCGCAAGTCCTACCAAAGCTATAACTGCATCAGAATAAAAAGTCTGTCGCCAAAAACTGCGATGAACCTTGTTTAATCATCTCTTTGATCAACGCTATTTGTTCAGGGTTGTATTTGCAGGCCACTAAGGTCGGAATAGAAAATTGCAATAAAGCATCTTGCACCGACAAAGTGCCCTCAGCCGAGTTTTTGCGACCAGTAAATGGAAAACTATCCGGGCTGCGCTGGCATTGGCTGTTGATATTAATGCGGCCCACCTGATTGGCGAAGATATCCACCAGCTCGCCAATTTGTTGCCCGTCCTGGCCAAAAATACTCAACTGCTGACCGTAGTCTGAGTGGATCACATAATGGATCACTTCACTGATATCGTCGTAAGGCACCACCGGCACTAAAGGACCAAACTGCTCTTCCTGATACAATCTCATCTGGCTATTGACCGGATACAACAAAGCAGGACGTATTAACGAGCCTGCACTTTGGCCGCCTGCAGGGTTTATCACTTCAGCGCCATGTGCTAAAGCATCTGCAATCAGTCCTTTTAAAAAGTCCACTTTGCCCGGCTCAGGCAAAGGTGTAATTTGCACTTTGTCAGTCCAGGGTAAACCCAGTTGCAAAGCACTGATGGCCTTTGACAGTTTTTGCACAAAAGCGTCGGCAACTGAACGCTGCACAAAAAAGATTTTTAACGCAGTGCAGCGCTGGCCATTAAAGGACAAAGCCCCCGTCACTGCTTCTTTGACTGTGAGATTTAAATCGGCGTCCGGTAACACTATGGCCGGGTTTTTCGCGTCCAGTCCAAGCACAGCACGCAAACGATGTGGCCGTGGATGCAGCTTTTTCAGATCGCTGGCACCTTTATTGGTGCCGATAAAAGCAAATAAATCGACACTGCCACTTTCCATTAAGGCGCCAACCGTTTCACGACCACGGCCATAAATCACGTTAATGACACCAGGTGGAAAGGATTCGGCAAAGGCCTTTAGTAAAGGTTGGATCAACAACACACCGTATTTAGCCGGTTTAAAAATCACTGTATTGCCCATAATCAAGGCGGGGATCAGAGTGGTAAAGGTTTCATTCAGCGGGTAGTTAAAAGGCCCCATACAAAGCGCCACCCCCACAGCAACCCGGCGTATTTTGCCTAATGTGCCCTGCTCTATGACAAAATGGCTGGCGCTGCGGTCCTGCTGCTTTAAGGCTTGTATCGTATCGCGGATATAATCGCAGGTGCGGTCAAACTCTTTGGCCGCGTCCGGTAAAGGTTTACCAATTTCCCACATCAATAAACGGATCACAGCCTCACGCTGCAGCAGCATAGCAGCAAGGAATTTCTCCACAGCAGCCACCCGTTCCATCACGGCCATCGAAGGCCAGAGGCCACGGCCTAAATCATAAGCTTTTAACGCTGCGTCCAAAGCCGCTTTGGCTGCTGTTTCATCCATTAAAGGCGTCGCGCCCAATAAGGTTGGAGTCAGTTCTCCTGCGCTGTTTCGCAGTGTGACCGGACTATAGACAGGAGCCAGGTCGCCCTGCCACTGACAAAGTTTGCCATTGAGTAAATAGTCACGCTGCTCTATCGGACCTGTGAGCTGCCACTGGGCCGGAATTTCAGCCTGGGTTGGAAAATACAACAACAGATCAGCAGACATGACGAATCTCCTTTTAGCTAAATCTACTCAAATGAATACGGTTGGAAAAATCACGGAATTGCTCTTTACTGACTATAGCCCCGGTGTGTTCGACTACAAAACTGGCGAGCGTGGCAGCGTACTGACACGCAGCTAAAGGCGATAAACCATTCAGACGCCCTGCCAGATAACCTCCATTAAAGGAATCCCCTGCTGCTGTGGTATCTATCACTTTTTTTACTGGTACTGCAGCACATTGAAAACTCTGACCATCAGCCTGCCCCAGCACACCGGCAGGACCGTTTTTGACAATCATTTCTTTGACGCCCAGTTTCTGCAACTGCGTCAAGACATCGGCAGCACTGCTGCAGCCATACAAGACTTTATGGTCGTCTAAACCAGGCAAGGCGATATCGGACAAGGCATAAGCCTGATCAAAATTAGCCCGGCAAATCTCAACATCAGGCCAAAGCGCTGGCCTGTAGTTGGGGTCAAACACAATCTGTACACCCTGAGCTTTTAGCTCTTTAATCAGCGCAAACAAATAAGTACGGTCTTCCGGCGACAAAATCGCCAGACTGATACCAGAGAAATAAAATACATCGGCAGGTAATAAATGAGCGATGCTGCTGTGCTGCCGAAACAAAGCCAAACTTTGTTTGGCAGCAGAACTGTCACGCCAGTAGACAAAACTACGTTCACCAAAACAGTCGGTGTTGATCATATACAAACCAGGCCGCGCTGTTTTAGTGCGCAGCACCAGTGAGCTGTCGAGTTTTTCCTGATCCAGCTGGGCTATCAGTTTGTCACTGATCAAATCAGTACCCACAGCAGATAAAAACTTCAGGTTCAGCTGCTCCGGCGCGCTGCGTTTGCAATAGACCGCCGTGTTATACACATCTCCGGCAAAGGCCTGATGGTAGACGTTATCCACCAGTTGGAATAACTCCACCATACATTCGCCAAAAATTATGACTTGTTTCATTGCTCCATCCTTAAGTGTGGACTCAGGCGACCTGACTATGCCGCACCCTGCTTTGTTCTGCCACAGCGACAGACTGGCGGGTTAATTCAGTGATAGCAGCCCAATTTTGTTGTTGTACCCAATCTTTTGGAGAGAGCCAGGAACCACCAGCCACAAACACATTAGGTAAAGCCAAAAACTCTGCCAGATTATTCAGCTGCACACCACCTGTAGGGCAAAATTTAACCTGCTGAAATATGCCAGCCAAAGCTTTTAACATCTCAATACCGCCGGCTAAATGCGCCGGGAAAAACTTCAGCTCAGTTAACCCCAGCTCCAGTGCCATCGCCATTTCAGAAGGTGTAGCGACACCAGGCGCTAAAGCCAGTTCGGTTTTGATCATTGCCTGGAGTAAATCAGGGGTACTGGCAGGGCTGACCAGAAACTGAGCGCCAGCGGCTTTGGCATTATTCGCATCTTTGGCCGATAAAATAGTACCAGCCCCAGTTAAAAGTTCAGGTACTTCAGCCCGGATTGCGCTGATGCAATCTAAGGCAGCAGCTGTGCGCAGCACCACTTCCACTGCTGTGACGCCGCCTTGTTGCATCGCCTTTGCAATAGCCACGGCCTGGGCTGGTTGTTCGGCCTGAATAATAGGCAATAACAAGCCACCTTTGAGTAAGGAAGATAAAGAGGTCATTCAGCCAGATCCTGTAAAAAAGCGGCAGCATCAGCGCCCTGGGGTAATGAAAGTAAAGGGCAAAGTTGTTGGTAAGCCCTGCTCAGTTCAGTTTTAAACAGCTCTGACTGTTGCAACGCAGGAGGAAAAACCTGGCTCAGAGCTAAAAATAAGCCAGTGTCAGCGCTGGCATCGCCAGTACAAGCCGTGGCAGCCTTGAATAACACTGTAGCTAAGGGATCAACCAAGGCTACATCAGGTTGCTGCCGGTAACGCAGCCGGATAAACAGTAACCAGCTGGCCACCACCAGGCTTAACAAACGGATAGAGCGGCCACTGGTCAGGTTATCCACAATAACCGGAAAGACCCGCATCGGTAGTTTTTGTGAACCATCCCAGGCAATTTGCGCCAGTAAATGCCGGATAGCCGGGTTATCAAAACGCTGGAAAATATCGGCGCTGTACAGTGCCGGATTGAGTTCGGCCGGTGCGTGGAAAGAGCCGATAATCTCTTCCTGCGTCAGCTTTTGCACAAAGTTGCGCAGCGCGGGTTGCTGCATCGCATCAAACACTGTTTCCAAACCAGACAAAGTGCCTAAATAGGCCAAAGCCGAATGGGGTGCGTTAAGTAACCGCAACTTAGCTTTTTCAAAAGCTTTGACGTCCTGAGTGTAAGTCACCCCAACCTGATGCCAGGCCGGTCTGTGCGCGGGCAGAATATCTTCAATTACCCACTGGCAAAATTTCTCGCGTTTAATAGGCCATTGGTCCTGATACCCCAGCTCTGCCGCCAGTTGTTTTGGCAATTCTTCATCTGTGGCCGGTGTAATGCTGTCGACCATAGTGCAGGGGCATAACAGCTGCTGTTCCAGCCAGTTGGCTAAAGCCGGTTGTTTTTGCCGGGCAAAGGTCAGCAGCGCATTGCGTAATTTATGGCCGTTGTCAGTCAGGTTGTCGCAGCTGATGACGACAAAAGGTGGCACATTGGCGGCAAAACGCACAGATAAAGCCTGCACCAGCAAACCTATAGCAGAGCGTGCTTTGACGTTAGTTTGTAAATCGTGCTGAATGTCGGCATGAGTTAAATCCAGCTCACCTTGCGTATTTAAGCAGTAACCTTTTTCAGTGATGGTTAAAGTGACATAAAAGCTGGACGGAGCAGCTAAACGTTGCAATACCTGATCGTATTGCTCAGCTGCGACCAGCAACTCACGAATAGAACCGACCACCTGATATTCAGTGGTTTTATCCAGCAATACCAGACTGTATAAACCCTGCTGCGGTGTTAAGGCTTTGGCTAAATCGTTGGAGCGCATCGACACCACAGAAATACCCCAGTCACCGCCGTATTTCAGCGCCAGATCGGTGTACCAGGCCTGATGGGCGCGAAAAAAAGCACCGGGGCCAATATGCACTATGCCAATGCCGGTCTCTGCTGGTTTATAAGCAGGCAGCTTCAGTTTGCTTTCCAGTTGCGGCAATAACACCGGCTCTAAACGGGGAATATCAATAGTCATGGCGTGTCCTTTAATCCAGCTGATAGGCTTGTTTCACCAACTGATAAGTCAGCTGCTGCGCCAGTTCATGCGCTTCGTCTTCGTTTAAACGATGCTCAGCCACCAAGCCAGCTAAAAAACGACAATCAATACGGCGCGCCACATCATGCCGGGCCGGAATAGACAAGAAAGCTCTGGTATCGTCGTTAAAGCCGACAGTGTTGTAAAAACCAGCAGTTTCAGTCACCTGATGACGGAATCGCAGCATGCCTTCAGGGCTGTCATGGAACCACCAGGCTGGGCCCAGTTTTAATGCCGGATAATGCCCGGCCAAAGGCGCCAGTTCGCGGGCATAAGTGGTTTCATCCAGAGTAAACAGAATAATTTTCAAGGCAGCATTGTTGCCGTATTTATCCAGCAGAGGTTTTAAGTTGCTGACAAATTCAGTCGGGCTTGGAATATCCGCGCCTTTATCCGCACCAAAACGTTCGAAAATCGACGGGTTATGGTTACGGAAGGCGCCGGGGTGAATTTGCATTGTCATGCCATCTTCGATGCTCATCCCCGCCATTTCCGTCAGCATCTGGGCACGGAATAACTCGGTTTGCTCTTTGCTGGCGCTGCCGGATAAACAGAGCTGAAACAGTTTACTGGCTTCATCTGCTGATAAATTGGCGGTTTTGGCGGTAGGATGACCATGATCCGTAGCCGTTGCGCCATGGTCGCGGAAAAACTGCCGGCGAATACGTAAAGCCTGTAAATAGCCCTGCCAGCTATGCGTGTCCTGCCCTGTTTGCTCAGCCAGTTTTTGGATATTGGTCAGAAAATCAGCACGGTCTGCGTCTATCACATCATCCGGTCTGAAGGTAGTGATCACCCGTTTTTCATAACCCGTGCCTTTTAAAGCGGCATGGTGTTTTAGCGAATTCACCGCGCCTTCAGTGGTGGCTATCAGTTCGATATTAAATTTATCCAGCAAAGCACGGGGCTTAAATTCAGCTTTAACCAACTGCTCGTTGATGCTGTCGTAATACAAATCGGCGGTATCGCCGTTTAATGCATGCTCTAAACCAAACACATCATGAAATACACTGTCGAGCCAAATGCGGGACGGCGTGCCACGGAACAAATGATAATGCGTGGCAAAGGTATGGAAAATTTTGCGGTAATCGGTTTCAACCGGCGTGCCGTCTTTAGTGCGAATTCCCAAAGATTCCAGCGAAATACCCTGACTGTATAACATGCGGAATACATAATGATCCGGCAGCAACAATAAGCTGGTGGCATTGTCGAAGTTAGCATTGCTTGCAAACCAGGCCGGGTCGGTATGACCATGAGGGCTGACAATAGGCAGGTCTTTAATGCCGGCATACAAACGCCGGGCTATGGCGCGAACTGTTGGATCGGCCGGAAATAATCTGTCTTGATCAAGTACTAAAGCTTTAAAGTTGGCCATAACAATTCCTTACAGGGTCACGCCATTTTTCCAAATGGCAATTTCTTTGTTGTCTGATAATTCGTTTTTGGTGTTTTTGCCCGAGGCTATATCTATAAGCTCGCGGAAAAACCGGTAAGAAAAATCCTGCGCATCCTGGCCTTGTTGCAACAAAGCACCGGCGTCAAAATCTATCCACTGGGGTTTACGTTTGGCTAAGTCGCTGTTGGACGAAATTTTTACTGTAGGCACAGGAAAACCCAGCGGCGTGCCACGGCCCGTGGTAAACAGCAACAAGGTCGCGCCACTGGCGGCTAAAGCCGTAGACGACACAGCGTCATTACCAGGGCCCTGCAGCAAAGTTAGGCCCTGTTGCTGCACTAAAGCGCCATAAGGGATCACTTGTGTCACTTTGGCAGAGCCGCCTTTTTGGATAGCGCCTAAGGATTTCTCTTCCAGTGTGGTTAAACCACCAGCTTTATTGCCCGGGCTTGGGTTTTCGTACACAGGCTGGTTGTTGTCGATAAAGTACTGTTTAAAGTCGTTCACTAAGCTGACTATGTCGGCAAACACCTTTTCATTAACAGCACGGCTCATCAATACTTGTTCAGCACCAAACATTTCAGGAGTTTCAGTCAGTACCACTTTGCCGCCTGCGGCACAGACTAAATCAGCAATACGGCCCACCAGCGGATTGGCCGTTAAGCCACTTAAACCGTCGGAGCCACCACATTTCATGCCAACCACTAAATCGGAGACAGGACAGGCTGTACGCTTATCCTGCTGCATCAGTTGCACCAGTTCTGCGACCGCCTCTAAACCCTGCTCCAACTCGTCTTCCACTTGCTGGGCGTTAAAAGCGCGTAAACGGCTTTGATCCAGTTCTGGGCAGGCTTTTAATAAAGCGGCCAGCTGATTGTTTTCACAGCCTAAACCCAGCACCAGCACAGCTCCTGCATTAGGGTTTTGCATCAGGCCAGCCAATACAGCCCGGGTATGGTTTAAGTCGTCACCCAACTGAGAACAGCCAAAAGGATGGGTGTACGCAAAAACACCGTCTGTTAAGCCAGCAAACCGCTGATTGGCTTTTTCGGCTATTTTCATCGCCGCTCTGTTTACACAACCTACTGTATTTACTATCCATAACTCATTGCGGGTACCGACCCGGCCATTGGCACGGCGGTAGCCCATAAAATGAGTTGGCAATTCAGCAGGGAAGGCTAATTCTTCTGCACTGCAGCCCTGGTACTGGTACTCCACCTGATCCGACAATAAGGTTTTCAGATTATGCGAATGCACCCAGCTACCAGAGGGAATATCCTGCTGCGCAACCCCAATGGCGTAACCGTATTTGATCACTGCCTCACCTTTTTTAATCAGCCTGAGCGCCACTTTATGGCCTGGCTGAATATCCTCTGTTGCCTGCACTTCGTGCCAGGGTTCAATCAGGGACTGACCAGAAGTCAAAGGCTGCAGCACGACCAGTACATTGTCACGTGGATGCACCTGCAACAGGCTCAACTGAATAGCGGCCGGGTCAGCAATATGGGGGCTACAACCTTTTGTTTGTTCTGTCATCTTTAACCTGTTCACTAGCTTGTCTATCGGTGGCAAAATTCATTTAAAAAAATAGCTATTCACTCTTTTCACTCCGGACCGGTCCAGGCACTGCCGTTTAATCTGACATTGGTCAGTTTAAACTCAGTAGCATGGTCCAACACTCCTAAAGCTGCTTGCTCAAAGCTGACATCCGTCATCCGGATACCGCTGATGCCTGCCCGGGGTAAACCACGGATCTCAAAAGCCCGCTGAGCTTTTTTCACTCTGAAGTTGCTGATACTCAGATCTTTGACTTGTGGTAAAAACTCTCCTGCGTCACCTTCCTCATAATAGAAGTTGATGACAATAGCGTCTTTGACTTCCCCTATTTCAATATCAGCAACAGCAACTTGTTCAATTAAACCACCACGCACTGAGTTGGTTTTAATACGTAAGCCCCGTTCCAGATCCGGACTACTCATACGACAACGGCGGGCAAATATTTGTTTAGCGCCCCCCGAGATCTCGCTGCCTATCACCACACCACCATGGCCGGATTTCATCAGACAATCCTGGATCAGCACTTGTTGTATAGGCGTGGCTAATCGGCGCCCATCAGCATTGCGGCCAGACTTTAAGGCGATGCAGTCATCTCCTGTGTCAAACAGGCAGTTTTCAATCAACACACGCTGGCAGGATTCGGGGTCACAACCGTCTGAATTTGGACCATGGCTGACACAGTTCACCCCACGGATCACCACGTCTTTACAAAGCACCGGGTTAATCAGCCAAAACGGCGAGTTGCGGATAGTGACACCTTCAATCAGCACCCTATCGCACTGGTAAGGCTGAATAAAAGGGGGTCTTAATCTGTTATTGTCCAGAATACGTTTTTCGACCGGCACACCGGCTTCGGCCATAGCAAATAGTTGATCACGTGCGGGTTTTTGATCGGTCGCAGGGTCCAACTTCCATGGTGTGTGTTTCCATACCCCTTTCCAGGGCCACCAGTTGTCGCCACTGGCATTGCCCTCCAGAATACCTTCGCCTGTCACTGCTATATTCTGCTGCTTATAAGCATAAATCAGCGGGGAAAAACCCATTAATTCCACCCCTTCCCAGCGGGTGAATACAAGAGGCAAATACGCTTTTGGATCTGTGACAAAAGATAAAACAGCGTTTTTCTGCAGATGTAAATTCACATTGGATTTTAAATGCACAGGACCAGTGGACCAGACTCCTTCAGGCACCACAACCCGACCGCCACCAGCTGCATGACAAGCAGCTATAGCTTTTGCTATGGCCTTATCACAACGCTGATTTGTCTCTGCTCCAAAGGCTGTAATGACAAAATCGCGATCTGGGAAAGAGGTTCGTTTTAAATCCCGCAATATTTGATCGGCCAGCTCCCATACAGGATCCCGGATTGTTGCGGTGGCGGCTTTCACCTGAAAACTCAATACAGGATACGAGGCTGCAATAGCGGCACCAGCTTTGAGTAACAAACGTTTTTTCAGATCAGGTTTTTGCATCCGTTAATCCATCGTTGTTTCGCCTGCACAAAGCCATTGGAACCAGTCTGCTTTATGCCTGTTTAATCAGCATAATAACGCATTTGCCACCGGTAGCAATAGGTTGACATCATTTTTTGCCACCGCTGGCAACTGGTCAGAGAACTTCAGGGAAAAGATTCCATTATTGAAATCAGGTAGCACTGATAGCCGTTGAATTTCAGGCAGCGCAGATCCTGTTGCGGCCTTGTTGTTTCGCCTGATACAAGGCTTGATCCGCTAAAAACAGCAGTTGTTTGGATTCGGTTAAATCGTCGCTGACGGCAATACCAATACTGACCGTAATACGAATACCATCCGCAATCTCCTGCCAGTCCAGCGCCATGATTTCCTGTCTTAAACGTTCACAGACCAGCTGTGCCTGCTCTGAGCTGGTGGAGGGCATCAGCAAGGCAAACTCTTCGCCCCCCCAGCGTGCGGCACAATCCACTGAACGTGAATGCTGACGGATTTTTTCTGCTATGGTCATCAATGCCAGATCACCGGCATGATGCGACCAGGTGTCATTGATAGTTTTAAAATGATCGATATCGATAAAAGCCAGGACCAGCGGCTGCTTTAATCGTTGTGAGCGGGCAAATTCTTTGCTTAATACTTCGTCAAAAGCGCGGCGGTTGGCAAGACCAGTCAGGCCGTCCTGTCGCGCCTGTAATTCTAAAGCCAGAGTCTGTTGATGCAACTGAGCCAATAAAGCCGATTTTTCCTCATCTGCCCTCTGCAGGCTATTGGCCTTTTGTTGCAGCTCAGCCGTTTTTTCCGCCACCTGCCGCTTTAAACGTTGCTCTGAATGACGCAGACTGGACATCCGCCAGTACACCAGTAACAGCAGCAGCGCTATCACAGATACAGCCGCCGCCCACTGAAAGTGGCGGGTTTGCCACCAATAGGGCTGTTTAATCAGCTCAATGCGGGCCGACTCACTCCACTGCCCGCCCGGATTGGCCGCCTGCACCCGGAATTCGTAATGACCAGGCGCCAGATTGGTGTATTCGGCGAAGTTTTGCTGCCCCTTGTCCAGCCAGTTAGCATCAAAACCAACCAACTGGCTGCGATACCGGATCCGGCCCGGCATCACATAACCTAAGCCGGCAAAATGCAATTCCACTCTGTCACTGTCCGGCGGCAATTGCATGCTGGGTTCAATATTTTGCGCCACACCATTGACCAGCAGTCCTTCTAACACCACAGGAGGAGTTGTCTCTGCAAACACAGCTAATCTGTCGGGCTGCACCCTGCTCACCCCTGAAGCTGTCGCAAACCACAAAGCCCCATCTTTAGCCAGCATAGCAGCTGGATTAGATCCGCCATTGGCCTGAGCGCTGAGCATACCGTCACTTTCACCAAAAAGCTCATATTCAATATGCTCTGCACGGCCATCAGCTACAGCATTGGCATCCTGCTCACTGATACGCAAAATGCCCCTGTTGCTGCTCAGCCAAAGATTGCCATGCCAATCAGCCTGCACCTGAAAAATTTTATCAAAGGGGATACCGGCCTTGCGCCCTACCAGAGACAACTCTGAGGTATCAAGCCGGTAACGGACTAAACCACGGTCGGTTGCGAGCCACAGCAGTTTTTGCTCTGGCTGTTCGTAAAAATCAAAAGCGTATTCAGTCTGATCAAGCTGCTTCAGCGGCAAAGGCTCAAACTTGCCTTGCACCAGGCGGGTCACTCCAGTCCCTGTGCCGACCCAAAGTACCTCTCCAATCTTGTGCAGGGCCACTACAAAGTCCGCAGTTAATCCATCACGGGTGGTGTAACTTTTTATTTGCCGGTTGCTGTCATAATAATTCAGTCCCTGTGCTGTTCCCAACCAGACAGCACCATCAGGTAAGGGCAAAATAGCCCTGACTTCGTTGGATAATAAACCTGAACTACGGTCCAGCAACTTGCTCAGTTTGCCGTCGCTGTACTGAAAAACGCCGGATGAGTAGGTGCCAATCAGCAAGTCCCCTGTTGCGGTTTCCGCCAGACTCAATACAGACTGATCAGGCAATAGCTGGTATTCAGTCTGAAGCTTGCCATTCAGGTAACGCGCAGCCCCCCGGGCTGTACCAATCCAGACACTGCCGTCTGAATGCTGCAATACAGTGCGGACAAAATTGTCAGGTAATCCGTGTTCTGTACTTAAGGTACTAAAAGGCGCATCGCGTAAACGGAATAAGCCCCCATTGGTGCCCAACCAGATGCTGTGCTCTTTGTCCTCATAAATAGCCAGTACCCTGTTGTTTGGCATGCCGTAGTTAGCGGTCAGTTGTTCTAAGCCATAATTGCTCAGACGGTAAATCCCTTCCTCAACAGTACCTATCCATAAATCACCATAGTGATCCACTAACAACCTGGAAATCGCGGTGTGCTGCAATTGTGGCTGAACTAAAACAAAGTCGTTACCCTTTAACTGGTACAAACCCCGTTCGGTAGCTATGTACAACTGGTTGTTGTAAAAAGCTAACGCAAATACAGGCACTTTAGGGCTGTGCGCTACAGGGGTTAATTTCCCCTGCTCCAAATACGCCAAACCTTCGGCTGTCCCTATCCAAAGCCTGCCTTGCTCATCATCTAACAGACTGTAAATAGTGTTGCTGGGTAAACCGTGGTGTCTGGTCCATCTTTGCCTGGAACCATCGGTTTGCAGGCAGAACAAACCTCCGCCTTCAGTGCCAACCCAAAGCTGGCCACGCGCATCCCCCCGGACTTCATTTACCAGGGAAGATACTGGATCCACAGGCTTCCACTGCTGATCCTGCAGTAAAGCTAAACCGCCACGGGAGCCGCCTAATAACAACCGGCCTTTCGGATCCAGATGCAAAGCCCGGATCCCTGAATCAGGCAAACCTGTTTGTTGTTCACGGCCAAAGATTTTAAATTCACGGCCATTGTAACGGGCTACACCTTCCCAGGTAGCAAACCACAGATAACCGTCCGGTGTCTGACTGATACTATTGATGGTGTTGTGAGGTAAACCCTGACGGGTGCTCCAGCTTTCACGGAAATAATCAGTCAGAGCTGCTGTTGCGGCATTCGCAGAAAAAGGCATGATGAAACTGAGCGGCACTAAAAATGCCGTGAAAAAAACACCGTTCAGTGTTACGCGGATTGAATGAAGAAATTTGATACAAACTAACATCAGCGCCATCCCAGTCAGCAGATGGTTTCATTTTTTCTAATAAGACCACCTTACTCTATTTTTAAGACCGGGAAAACTAAAAAAACTAAAACTAAATGACCTCAGGATGACGCAGAACTAACAAGCTGTGCGGTAGACTCTCTGACCACCAGCGTTGGCGCCACTTTGGCAGCCACTTGTTGCGCTGCTTTGTCATTTTGTTCAATCACCATAATCATTTTAGTGGTTGCCAACTGTGCCATTTGCCGCACCGGACGGCGGATAGTAGTCAAAGCGGGGATCACTCTGGATGCAAGTAAGTTGTCATCAAAACCTGCAACTGACAATTGTTGTGGAATGACAATACCCATTTGATGCGCCACTTTCAGCACACCAGCCGCCATCTGATCGTTATTGGCAAAAATAGCAGTAGGCAAAGGGCTTTGGCTCAACAGGCTGCGTGCACATTCAATACCGGTTTCATAGGTATTATTGCCCTCCATAATACGTTCAGCCTTGAGAGTGATGCCATAAGCCGACAAGCCGAGTTTAAACCCCTCCATCCGCTCAGTAGAGGATTTATAACGTTGAGGACCGCTGATAAAGGCGATGTCCTGATGGCCCAACTGGGCAAAATAACGCGCCATCTCGGCAGCGGCAGAGCGATCATCCGATACCACTATATGTTTAGCCTCATCAATAGCCACTGAGGTCAAACGGACATAAGGCCTTCCGGCATTTTTCAGCGCTTCCGCCAATGATTCCAGTTCTGACACCGGAGGCAAAACTATGACCCCATCCAGTTTGGATCTGTTGATAAAATTCAGACAATCTTGCACCAGGGTTTCGCTGCGATAACGACAAGGATGTACCACAAGTTCGTAACCCAAAGTCGAGCAGATTTCCAGCACGCCCCGCTGCACGTCATCCAGATATAAGGCATCCGGGTTATCGTAAATCAGACCTAAAAGATAAGAGCGGCTGGAGGCTAAACCCCGGGCTTGTGTATTGGGCGAATAATTCAGTTCAGCAATAACTTTTTCGACCCTGACTCTGGTGCTGTCCCCCACACTCAAAGAGCCATTGATCACCCGCGACACAGTGCGTTTGGACACTCCTGCGAGACGGGCAACATCATTTATGGTCGAATTTTTTTGCATCATCCGCTTTTCCTATTATTTATCGTTGGCCAGCAAAGCCGGCCTGTAACACGCCAGACTGATTTCAATAGCAGCCTGTTTTACGGCAGCAACCAATTCAGGTAAACGTTGTTTGCATAAAAGATGGGCAAGGCCGGTAACACCAACAGAAGCAACCACAACCCCCTGAGCATTACGTATAGGCACTGCAATACAACGCACATTGGCCTGGTACTCCTGATCGTCCAGAGCATAACCCCGGCCTAAAACGCTTTGCAATTCTACCCGCAAGCTGGCCAGATCGGTAATGCTTTGTGGTGTGCGCGCGGGCATTTGCTGCAAACCGGGCAAGGAGCTCAACTGATCAAAGTAATTAAACGCCAGAAACACCTTGCCCCCGGCTGAACAATGCAAATCAGCCAAGAATCCCGGACGGGCAGCCAGATGACTAGGGTTTGGACTGTCACAAACTTCAGCTATTAAAGCGCCATCAGGCCGTGGCAAGGCCAAATGGCTGGTGAGGCCTGAATTTATGGTCAGTTTATGCAGCACGGGCACAGCCAGTTGATGCAAATGATGGTGCTGTAATAAATCCAGCCCCATTTTGTACAAACTGCTGCCTACCCGATATTTTTTCCCTTCTTTGTACAGCATTTGCTGCTGACAAAGGGTTTGCAAAATACGAAAAGCACTGGTCCTCGGCACCATTAGTTGCTGTTCAAGCTGGGATAAAGTTAAACCAGCGCCTGATGCCGCCACTAGTTCCATCATGCGGCAGGCATTGGCAAGATTAGGGATCAAATAACTGGTCATGGATAGCCCCTATAGCCCAAACAGATTCGGCAAAAACTCACTGATAGCCGGAATGTAAGTCACCATCATCAGCACTACAAACATAGCGGCATACATAGGCAACAAAGGTTTAATCAAAGACTCCAGCTTAGTTTTCGCTACTGCACAGGCGACAAAAAGTACACTGCCCACAGGCGGTGAAACTAAACCAATAGACAGGTTCAGAATCATCATGATGCCAAAATGCAGCGGGCTCATCCCCAGCTCAACAGCAACAGGCAGGAAAATGGGGGTAAAAATCAGCACTGCCGGCGTCATATCCATAAAGGCACCGACTATCAATAAGATGATGTTGATCAACAATAAAATAAGTAGTGGGTTTTCACTTAAGGTGAGTAAGCCCTGACTGACAGTTTGTGGAATATTTTCATAGGATAAAATCCAGGACATAGCAGCAGAAGTAGCAATCAGCGCCATCACTATGGCGGTAGTTTCAGCAGATTTCAGCAGTATGGCTGGCAGTTCCTTAACCTTCACTTCCCGGTAGACACAAACTGCCAGAATAAAGGAATAAACCACGGCAATAGCGCCTGCGTCTGTTGCGGTAAAAGCGCCGCTGATAATGCCGCCTATGACTAAAATAATCA
>CBIMJC010000043.1:0-18212 GCA_966244125.1 uncultured Rheinheimera sp. | reverse complement strand
AATATCACCAAGGCAATGCGCTTCTTTGGTGACCAGTATCAATACTTTTTTCCGCCCGGCGGAAACCAGCTGACGACTGCTGCCTTGAGGTAAAGCCCTGTCTAAATCCAGCATCAGAGTCTTATCATTAAAAATACCTTCAAGCTGAGTCCGCATAAAAAACTGACCCGAATCCGGATCAACGTACTCGGTATTACGGATAATATTCAGTTGATGCTTGTAACAAATATTGGTGATCTGGGCTATTAAACCTTTTGAATCCGGGCATTCAATCAATAAAACTTTCTTTTCCATCATAAACTCTCGTCAAGCCATAGCAAAAACACAGCAAAATTGCTGAATAAAAAATACAAAGTGGATTCAGGTGGATAGTGGTTGTTTGTTATCAATGGCGGTTTATACCGCTCTTTGGTGCTGACTACGAGGTATCTGTCACCAGACTGGAGCAACGTAATACAACTCTGCACTATTAATCCCAAGTTTTAACACTAATGTAAAGTTATTTTCAGTCAGAGCCCCAGACGGGCATCGCTTGTCCTTTCAGGATGGGGACGCCATAATAGAGGCCGTTTTTTGCCTTACTGTTAGCTTTTATCTTCTGAGGAACTGATGCCCTCTTATCAAATGCAAGTGCTGGGCACCATCCGCTCACCCTATAAACAAAAGTTCGCTATTCCCCGTCAGCCTGGCCTGATCGCCGAAGCTAAAGCTGAACTGGTGCTGGAACCCGGCTATGACGATGATGCTATAGTCCGTGGTATCGAAGCGTTCAGCCACTTATGGCTGGTCTTTGTATTTCATGAAACTGCGGACAAAGGCTGGTCGCCTTTAGTGCGGCCTCCCCGCTTGGGTGGCAATGAAAAAAAAGGCGTATTTGCCACCCGTGCCACCTTCAGACCAAACCCAATTGGCCTTTCGGTCGTAAAACTCGAAGGCGTGGTACGAAAACAAGGTCGTTTGATTATTCAGCTCTCAGGCGTCGATCTTTTGGATGGCACCCCCATACTGGATATCAAACCTTACCTGCCTTATGCCGATGCTTTGCCTGACGCTGGTGGTTTTGCTGACTCAGCGCCCCAAACCGATATGACGGTCAGCTTTGAGCCAGCCGTGCTGGAGTTTTGTCAAAAGCAAAAGGATCAACCTGAATTAGCACTATTGATAGAAAAAGTGTTAAAACAGGATCCGCGCCCTCAGTACAAAAAACAAAAAGCGGAACAGCAAAGTTACGGCATGACGCTGTATCACTTTAATATCAAATGGACAGTGGACGGAGCACACAATCATGTTACAGAAATCAGACATATTAAAGAAAAACAACAGGTTCATGACCTTCAGCCTGGCTCTGATTCTTAGCGCCCCTTTTATCGTCAGTGCGGATCCACTTCCTCCTTTACCTGAAGCCGTGACAAATAACCTGGTGCTGAGCACCAGTGTGGCAGGCCGTACTTATGTCGGCAGTTTTATGGGACTCTCTTCAGGCAAAACTCATGCTGATGTGCATAACAGAGTCTGGCAATGGACAGTGGGTGAACCCGTCTGGCAAAAAGCCCCCGCAGTACCCAGTCGTCAGCGATTAAATGGCAGGCTGGCAAGTACTGGCGTGACCTTACAAAATCACTTTTTTATCTTTGGTGGTTACACAGTCGCGGCCAATGGTGCTGAAGTCTCCAGTGCCGAAGGCTACCGCTACAGCCCTGTGACCAAAGCTTATAACAAGCTGCCCGATATGCCTGTCGCCGTCGATGACAGCGTCGCGCTGGCTTATAACAACAGATACATTTATCTGGCCAGCGGCTGGTCGCAGGATGGTAATGTTAATCTGGTGCAAATCTTTGATAACTTCACCCAAAAGTGGAGTCAGGCTACACCTTTTCCCGGTACTCCAACTTTTGGTTTAGCCGGTGCCTTGTCAGGGAATAACATGCTGCTTTGTGATGGCGTCAAAGTCAGTTACCAAAGTCTGCCGCGCCAGTATGAAACTTCAGCTCAGTGCTGGTTAGGTGAAATCAGTAAAACCGACGCTAATCGTATCAGTTGGCAACAAATCCAGCATCCAACAGGCAAAGCCCGTTACCGTATGGCAGCTGCAGCTATAAAGCAGGATGGCAAAGATTTGATCGTATTTATTGGTGGCAGTGAAACAGCCTATAACTACAACGGCATTGGCTATAACGGCACAGCAGCAGAACCATCAGCAGAAGTCTGGGTGTATTCGTTAACGGACAAAAGCTGGCTGAAAGCTGAAAATACCACTGCGGTGATGGATTTACGTACATTGGTGACAATAAACAACGAGCTGTACAGCTTAGGTGGCATGGTTGCAGGACAAAATCTGACCACTGAATGGATAAAACATCAGATTAAACTACTGCCAAACTAAGGCTCTTGTTAGAATGTAGCCTCGTACTGAATTATTAAACTTAAAACTCACGGAACTATTATGCGGACAAGTCAGTATTTACTCTCTACGATGAAAGAAACCCCGGCCGATGCCGAAATTATCAGCCACCAATTGATGCTACGTGCCGGTATGGTGCGTCGTCTGGCGTCAGGTTTATACACCTGGTTGCCCAGTGGTCTGCGGGTTTTACGTAAAGTAGAAGCTATTGTCCGCGAAGAAATGAACAAAGCCGGTGCCATTGAAGTTCTGATGCCTGTGGTTCAGCACGCTGAACTCTGGCAGGAATCCGGCCGCTGGGAAAAAATGGACGCAGAACTGCTGCGTTTTAAAGACCGTCATCAGCGTGATTTTGTGTTAGGCCCGACTCACGAAGAAGTGATCACAGATTTAGTGCGCAAAGAAATCAGCAGCTACAAGCAGTTGCCGGTGAATTTATACCAAATTCAGACCAAATTCCGTGACGAACGCCGTCCACGTTTTGGTGTGATGCGTGCGCGCGAATTTTTAATGAAAGACGCTTACTCTTTCCACTTAAGTCAGGAAAGTTTGCAGCAGACTTATGACGCTATGTATCAGGCCTACTGCAATATCTTTACCCGCTTAGGCCTGGATTTCCGCCCTGTACTGGCGGACACAGGCGCCATTGGCGGCAGTATGTCACACGAATTCCATGTACTGGCGGCATCCGGCGAAGATGCGATCGTATTTTCGGATGGCAGCGACTACGCCGCCAATATCGAAAAAGCTGAAGCGCTGCCGCCTGCTGGTGAGCGTCCTGCAGCGACACAAGCCAAGACTGAAGTAGCAACACCAAACGCCAAAACTATTGACGAAGTGTCCGCCTTGTTAAAAGTCGACGCCTCTGCTATCGCCAAAACTTTAATTGTGTATGCCCGTAAAGCTGACGAAAAAGCTCCTCAGACTTTAGTGGCTTTGGTACTACGTGGTGATCACGACTTAAACGAAATCAAAGCGGAAAAACACCAGCTCGTCGCCTCTCCACTGCAATTTGCGTCAGAAGACGAAGTACTGGCCGTCACAGGTGCTAAACCGGGTTCAGTAGGCCCTGTCGGCTTAACTATTCCTGTGATCGTCGATCACGCTGCAGCGCACTTAGCTGACTTTGTAACGGGCGCCAATAAAGACGGTTTCCATTTCACTGGCGTAAACTTCGACCGCGATATCAACGGCTATCAGGTGGCAGACTTACGTAACGTGGTGGAAGGCGACCCAAGCCCATGTGGTCAAGGTAAGTTAATCATTCGCCGTGGTATTGAAGTAGGTCATATTTTCCAGCTGGGTGACCGTTATTCTGCCGCGATGAAAGCCGGTGTACTGAATGAAGAAGGCAAACACCAGATCATGACCATGGGCTGTTATGGCGTCGGCGTCTCCCGTATTGTCGCTGCTGCTATTGAACAAAACCATGACGAATATGGCATCAAATGGCCTGTTGCTATAGCGCCGTTTCAGGTCGCTATAGTGCCAATGAATATGCACAAATCAGTGCGTATTCAGGACGCGGCAGAGCAGTTGTACAAAGAGCTGACAGCTGCAGGTTTTGAAGTGCTGTTTGATGATAGGAAAGAGCGCCCTGGTGTAATGTTTGCTGATATGGAACTGGTGGGTGTGCCTTATCACATCATAGTGGGTGAACGTAATCTGGATGAGCAGAAAGTGGAGCTGAAAAACCGTCTGACCGGTGAAAAGCTGATGCTGTCTTTAACTGATGTAGTAGCTCAGATCAAATCTCTTTGATAGTGATGAGTCGAGCAAAAGGCCCTGTTCAGACAGGGCCTGTTTTTAAGGAGTACTTTATGTATTTTGGTAGCCATTCCATTCCGGAACTTGCAGGTTTAAAGTTCGCAGAGCGGATGCAGGTGATCCGTACCGCCACTGAACAGGTACCTACTCCACAAAAGCTATTGCTGAACCTGTTGAAGCTGGCCATCCTTATTCCGCTATTTTTAGTGATAGCCCAATGGCAATCCTGGCAAAACACAGTGACTATTATTGCGCTGTTGTTGGCTTACCCTTTGTTTACCCGGCCTTTGACTTTTGCCTTATGCCGGCCTTACCTGCAACAAGCCAGAACTAAGCTAAAGCTTTAGTTCAGTCGCCAGGACAAACCGGGATGCTAAAGTTTTTGTGTGACATTGCCAACAAAGAGCAGCGCAGCTGCCCTTTGCAGCAGCGTTTTAGCAAAAAACAACAAGCCATAGCTGACCGTGAACAGGAATTACTGCAGATAGCTCATCAATTAGTGGCTGCCGAAGGATATGCCAACTTGACGATGGATAAGCTGACATCAGCCAGCCCTTACTCCAAGGGCACTATCTACAATCATTTTTCCAGTAAAGAAGATGTCATCACGGCTTTATGCAACGCCGCCTTGCGCCATGAGATCAGCTTGTTTAAAAAAGCCGCTTTGTTTCAGGGCAGCAGCAGAGAAAAAGCCCTGGCTTTGCATCAGGCTTATTTATTGTCTGCAAAAATGCAGCCTATTATGTTTAACTGTGTACTAACGGCCAAATCGCCATGGGTGCAGGAAAAAAGCTCAGCGGTCCGCTTAACTGCACAACAAGAATTAGAAAAAGAAATCTCACATATGGTTGATCTGCTGTTGCAGCAGGCTATAGAGGCGAATGAATTGCAGCCAAAAGCAGGAGCAACTGTAGATCTGATGGCCTTTGCCAACTGGGCCGTGTCCTTTGGAGGTATAGCCCTTTTAAGCAATGCCAGCGAAACCTACAGCATAGAGCGCCTGCGGGGCTCTCATCCCTTTTTGTACAACTTAAACTGCATGCTTGATGGCATGAACTGGTTGCCGTTGAGCACGGAATGGGATTATTGCCAAAGCTGGTTGCGTATCGAAAAAGAAATATTTAGTGCCGAGCAACAGCAGCTCGCTGCGGGCCTGCCACTGGTCTTAGGCTAGCTTCAGCTATATTTCCGCTGTGATGCAACTTTTTTCAACTAATTAACACAAATCATTGCAGCAAAGCTGATGATCCATGTCACGCTTTACCAGTATAATAATCAAGATGTTATTTCCCCCAAACGGATGCAAATTTATGGTCTTACGCATGAAGCCTGTTTTAGTGTCGATCCTGTTATTGCTCACTGTTTCTGGATGCGCCAGTAAAAAGGCCGCGGACGAACAACAAGCTCAAACTACTTATCAGGACCCACGGGATCCTGTTGAATCCCTGAACCGTGATATCTGGGACTTTAACTACGATGTACTGGACGCTTATGTGCTGCGCCCTGCTACTGTAGGTTATATGACTGTAGTACCCAAACCTGCCCGCACCGGCATAGCCAATGTGATTAGTAACCTGGATGAGCCAACTAACTTCGTCAACGGTGTACTGCAGGCGAAACCCAAAAGTGCCGCGATAAGCCTGGGCCGTTTTGTGCTGAACAGCACAGTGGGTTTATTTGGTTTGTTTGATGTAGCCACCCGGCTGGATTTAAAAAATCAGGATGAAGATTTTAATCAAACCTTAGCCACCTGGGGTGTAGCTGACGGTCCTTACCTGATGTTGCCAGCCTTAGGCCCATCTACGGTAAGAGACACCACTGGTACTGTGGTTGATAACCTGTATTTCCCGTCAACCTGGCTGAACACACCTTTAACTATCACTAAAGCTGTATTAGGTGCTTTAGGTGGTCGTGAGCAGATGATGTCAATGGAGCAGTTACTGAACGAATCGGTAGACCCATACGCTTTTATTAAAGAAGCCTACTACCAGCGTAAAGAGTTCCAGATTTATGATGGCAATCCACCGAAAAAAGCCGAAGAAGACGAAGCTTATCTGGATGAATATTTGCCTTAAGCAGCCACAGATCATCAAGGCCAGCATTGCTGGCCTTTTTTTATTTTATAACGACTCTCTCCAACACAGCGCTGGTTTGTTTTAAGCCTGCAGCTGTAGCACCACCTATGACATAAATAGCGTCATTCAGCACAACAGCCCCTAAACCATGGCGTGGTACCGGCATTTCGCCTTGCTGCTGCCAACGCTGCTCTGCCGGAGAGTAAGACCAGACCTCAGAGAAAACACCGCCGCCCTGGCCGAAAAACTCACCACCAAAGACCCAGATCTGCTGATGGAGTGCTGCAGCGGCTAAACCAGCCTGAGCCTGGGGTAGATCAGGGAGCTCTGTCCATTGTTGCAACTTCGCATCAAAACTATGCACAGAGGCCTTATTGCCGCCTTTTACCTGCCTGCCACCTACCAGATATCCTCTGTTGTTCAGAACCAGACCGGCAGCGCTGTTTTTGGCTTCAGGTAATACCGGTGCGATTGAGGTCTTTAACGACTCAGGATCAAAAACCCAGTGGACAGCTGTATCTGTCTGGTCCTGCCATTGTGCATTTGACTCCGTTGCAGGAGAGCGCCCTGATATCAGATGAACTTTGTCATCCAGCACAAAGCTGACCGTTTCACTTAAGGGCTGGGGCAAAACAGCCACTTTTAACCAACGCTGTTGTTTAAGGTTTAATTGCAATACATCAGCACTGGCGCTCCAGTGCCCGCCATGAGCCTGAACAAAACCACCGAATAAAAACAGCTGGTCGTTCACCGCTACCAATTGGCCATGATGACGGCCTTCAGGTAAAGCAGGTCCATAACGCCACTGATCAGACTTTGGATTGTAGATCTGCACCTGTGCTGTCATCTGGCCTTGTTGCTTTGGTAGTTCAGAACTTAAGCCACCGGCCACATAAATTTCGCCCTGAAAGACCGCAGGATAAATTTCCTGTACAGGCAGCAGCATATCGGCTTGTCTTTGCCAATTCATGACGACGGCCAATAACTGGAAACTGAAAAAACAGCACAAAACACAAATAAATTTCATAGTGAGCTCCAATAAAAAAGGCCAGAGGACTGCTCCATCTGGCCTTTATCAATACTTGTATCGCTTAGCTTTGCATACGCTCAGCACCGTGCATCCAACGCACTAAAGTACCGGATAACATCCAAAGCACCACAGCAAATACCACCAGTGCTACAGCTATACCACCAAATACTACCAGTAAACCAGCGTGGGCGGCCTGTACACCAAAGGATGCGGCAAATTCAACCACTGCTGGGTTATCACCTGCGGTATCAGAATAAGCACCAACAAAACCTGCCAGATAATGTGCAACAGCAGGCATCAGGAACCAAACCCCCATGATCAGGGAGGCAAGTTTAACCGGAGCCAGTTTAGTCATTAATGACAAACCCACAGGAGAAATACAAAGCTCACCTAAAGTATGGAATAAGAAAGCTAAGGTTAACCACATCATGCTGGATTTAGCTGAAGGGTTCACCTGCATTTCAAATACACCCACGATCAGGAACAGGAAACCGATAGAGGTTAACAACATACCAAATAAGATTTTGACAGGGGCATCCGGTTGTTTGTTCATAGCATTCAGCTTGACCCATAACCAGGCAAACAGCGGAGCAAAAGTCAGAATAAACAGCGGGTTTAACGACTGGAACCAACCGGCTGGAACTTCAAAAGTCCCTACCATACGGTCTGTGTGTTCAGAAGCAAACAAGCTCATTAAGCCACCAGCTTGTTCAAAGGCCAGCCAGAACATAGTCACGAAGATAAACAGGAATAACACCACGCGCAGGCGGTCAAATTCAACTTTGGTTAAAGGTGTTGGCGTACCGGACGCGCTGCGCGATGAAATACGACCAGGAATTTTACCTAAATCACCTAAGTACTTTTGCGCAAACAATAACTGAATCACCACAGATAAGGTCATACCAATACCAGCAGCTAAATAACCATAACGCCAGCCAAAAGAATCACTTTCGCCTAAAGAAGAAGTGACCAGAGGCGCAATAAAGGCACCTAAGTTAATCCCCATGTAGAAAATAGTGAAACCACCGTCACGACGCGCATCCCCTTGAGGATACAAGTCACCCACTATGGCGGAAATATTCGGCTTAAATAAACCGTTACCGGCAATAATAAAACCTAAACCGACGTAAAACAGCGACATACTATGAGGCGTGGCAGCGAACAAGGTAAACTGACCAATGGCCATTAAGGTGCCACCGAGGATAATAGACTTACGCTGGCCCAGCAGGTTATCCGCAATCAAACCACCGAATAAAGTGGCGGCATACACCAGACCTGTGTAGTAGCCGTACAGCAACAGCGCATCGCCGTGACTCATACCAAATCCAGGGTTTGTGGATTCAGTCGCAGCCACTAAGGTCAGAATAAGTAATGCGCGCATACCGTAGTAAGAAAAACGCTCCCACATTTCTGTGGAAAAGAGCAGGAAAAGTCCTTTCGGATGACCAAACAAAGTCCCCGAAGCTGGCGGTTGATTCATAACGTGATCCTAGATTGTGGGTTTATTTTAATTATGGTTGCAGCGAACGGACTGGCTGGTAACAGCCCACAAATTGCGGGGCCAAACACCAGACAGACTTGTCAAAGTTGCCGTGTTATAGCCTATTAGGCATCAAATGAAAAGAGGCAAAGGGACAGAACACCAGGGCAAAAGGCCAGAGCCTGACCTTTTGCTTATTTAATCGACAACTCTGCAGTTTTTATCCGTACGGCTTCAGGCTGAGTTAAGGCTGCAAACTCAGGCTCAGAGTGAGTTTGGGCTCTTTAAAACTCAGCACTTGTGACTGCACCTGGGGGCCATTTTCATCATTCAGCACCTGCCCTGACAAAGACAAACGGGCACTGATTTGAATACGATCCGCATTGGCTAAAGTCCAGCCCGGCTGCATCGCCTGAGCTTCACTGAGCTCAATAGTCTGAGTGCCACTAAACACTGCCAGCTTTTGCACTGCCAAAGGCAAAGGCGGGCCATCTACAGCTTTGGCAAACACAAATAAAGTGCCTGCTTTGTAGTGCTCCGCCAGTTCCGGGCTGATAGTCAGCTGCACAGACACCTGACGGCCAGACACTGCAGCAGGATCTCGCTCTGTAGCTTGCTCCGGCGCTGACGTCAGGCCCAGTTTTTGTTGCACCAGCGCATAACGCGGATCGGCTTTATCCAGCTTCGGCAATAACAACTGCCAGGCCTGCTGCGCTTGCTCTTTATCGCCCCGCTCTTCAGCCACCATCGCCAGCATAGAAAGCGCATCGGTGTTCTCCGGCTCCTGTTGCAACACTTTGGCTAAACTCAGGGCGGCTTTGGCAAGATTCTCTTCGCCCCCACCCACCAACAAAGCCTGACTGTAGCTGATCAGCACATTGACCCGGTTTGGTGTTAAGGCCAATGCTTTTTCAAAGGCTTCAATGGCATCATCCAGCATGCCTTTGGATAACCAGATACGACCAATAACAAACCAGGCCACGGCATCGTCACCTTCCTTGCTGATTTTGGTGCGAAGCGCCAGCGCAAAGAGTTCAATTTCCTGTTCAGTCAACGGTTCGCCCTGATTTAACAGCGCGCGCTCGCCATAAGCAGGTAACTGCTGCTGCGCAGTTTGCCAGTTCTGCAATGCGGTAAAATGCCCTGTCCAGGCATAAAGCCCCAGACTTCCAACCAGAATAAAAGCAGTGGTAACCAGTACCCAGCCTGTTGCAGAGCTTGCCGTCGACTGCTGATGTTGCTGCGACTGCAGGTACTGAGCTTTTAACTCAGTGGCCGCCAGCACAAAATCCTGCTCAGCTAATTCACCATGATCCCGAGCCTGGGACAGCAGCTTTAATTTGTCTTCAAACTGCAGTACCGGATCCAACAGCACCTCTTCGCCTCTGCGACGGAAAAACAGCAACAACACCAGAATAAGCACCAGCATTATGGCTGCTGCAAAACTTAACGACATCAGCATCAGCTTTTTCTCCTGTACTGCTCAATCAGTTGATCAAGTTGCTGTTCTAACTGAGGTTCGGCCTGAGCTGTATCCACTGGCTCTGTAGCCAGCACTTTACGCTCAGCTTTACGACGAGCCAGCAGTAACAGCACCAGCCCGACCACCATCAATGCCGGCAATAACCATAAAATAAAGGTGAACTTATTCAGCGGCGGCTGATAATGCACAAAGTCGCCATAACGACTTTTCATATAATCCAGCACCTGCTGTTTAGTTTGGCCTTGTTGCACCAGCTCCAGCGTTTTATTGCGCATATCCACAGCGACGACCGCATTGGAGTCTGCAATATTCTGGTTCTGGCATTTAGGACAACGTAACTCGTGCGTCAGCTCTTTAAATAAAGCCTGCTGCTCCGGGCTTTTAAACTCTATTAAAGCCTGGGTCGCATGCGCAGCAGCAGTGAGCAGCAGCAGGCTGAAAAAAAAGTATTTCATGTCCTACTCCTGCAAACTCTGATAGGCAGCAGCCAGTTTTTGCTGCCAGACCTGCGGATTAATATCGCCTATATGGTGATACCGGATAATACCCTGAGCGTCGATCAGGAAAGTTTCAGGCGCACCTGTGACCCCTAAATCAAAAATCAGGGTGCGGTCTTTATCCAGAATATTCCACTGGTAAGGATTGCCCTGTTGTTCCAGCTTTAATGCTACTTCCTGCTGCAAGGCAGCAAGGTTAAAAACCTCACCAAAAGCGGCGTCCACAGGTTGCTGATAATACAAACCTACGATCATCACACCTTGCTCACGCAGCTCTGTTAAATAGGCCAGTTCGGCATTACAGGTGACACACCAGGTGCCCCAGACATTCAGCAACATGGGTTTGCCTTTGACACTGTCCGGCGTCCAGATTTTTTCCGGCTGTTGTAAATCAGGCAAAGCAAAAGCAGGGAGTGGCTGATTCAGAACCGAAGATTCACGCTCCATAGGATTGGAGAATAAACCACTGAATAAAAACACCGACAAGCCAATAAAAAGTGCAAAGGGGATAAAAAACGCCAGTTTACGCATCAGCTGTCTCCTTCACTTCAGTAGATGCAGTACGACGGCGATAGCGTTTATCGCACAGCGCTATCAAACCACCCAAAGCCATTAATAACCCACCCAGCCAAATCCAGCGGACAAAAGGCTTCACATATAAACTTAAAGCCCAGCTGTCATCATTTAGTGATTCCCCCAAAGCCACATACAAATCGCGGCTTAAACGGGCATGCACTGCAGCTTCAGTCATCACACTGCGCTGCACTGTATAAAAACGTTTTTCTGCATGCAGATGCGTGACATAGTCGCCCTGATAGCTGACATCCAGCTCCGCCGCTTCGCCTTTGTAATTAGGCCCGTTGAGTGGATAAACTTCCACCAGCTTAAACTGATACCCCGCCAGTTCGACCTGCTCACCGGCTTTCATCCGAACCTGGGTTTCTACACTGTAGGTTTTGGTCATAGCCACACCCACCACCAACACAGCAAAACCTATATGCGCCAGTGTCATACCAAAATGACTGGCGTTGAGTTTAGTAAGTCCTTGTTTGACCGAACCAAACTGCTGCAAGCGTTGCCACAATTCAAAAATAGCGGACGAGCCCACCCAGGCGCCCAACAACAATCCAAGTAAGGCTAAATTGGCCTGAATACTTTGTAATGCTGCCAAAGTACCCAAAGCCAATATTAAGGTGGCTATGGCGATTAAACTCATAGGCTTGAGCAAAGGCTGCACTTGCTGTTGTTTCCAGCGCACCCAGGGGCCTAAACCCAATAACAAGGCAAAAGGGATCACCAGATAATAAAACAGCTGATTAAAAAACGGCTCACCAATGGAGATAGAACCTAAACCCAGCTCCTTATGCACCAGCGGGAATAAAGTGCCCAGCAGCACCACTAAAGTAGCAGTGAGCAGGAAAATATTATTGCCCCACAACAGTACTTCGCGGGAAAACAATTCATAACGGGCCTGACTGCGCACCGAGTGCATCCGAAGCGCGTACAACAGCAAGGAACCACCAACCACTACCAGTAAAAACGCCAGTAAATACAAACCACGGCTTGGATCTGAGGCAAAAGAATGCACGGACACCAACACGCCTGAACGCACTAAAAAGGCACCCAATAAACTCAGTGAAAATGCAGCTATCGCCAGCAGCACTGTCCAGGATTTGAAGGTGCCGCGTTTTTCAGTTACAGCTAAAGAATGAATAAGAGCTGTGCCAACCAGCCATGGCATAAATGAAGCGTTTTCGACCGGATCCCAGAACCACCAGCCGCCCCAGCCCAGTTCGTTATAAGCCCACCAGCTGCCGAGCATAATGCCCAGCGTTAAAAACAACCAGGCGGCTAAGGTCCAGGGTCTGGCCCAACGTGCCCAGGTGCTGTCAAACTTACCGCCCATTAAGGCCGCTATCGCAAAAGCAAAAGACACCGCAAAACCGACATACCCCATATACAACATAGGTGGGTGAATGATCATGCCAAAGTCCTGCAGCAGCGGATTTAAGTCACGGCCATCGACCGGGAAATAAGGCAGGCTGCGCTCAAAAGGGTTGGACATAAAAAGCACAAAGGCATAAAAACCTACGGCTATTAAGCCCATGACACCCAAGATCCGCCCCTGAAACTGCAATGGCAAACTACGGGAAAACAACGCTACCGCAGCAATCCAGCCGGACAAGGTGAGCAACCACAATAACATCGAACCTTCATGGCCACCCCAGACTGCTGTCAGGCGGTAATACCAGGGCAACAAAGAATTGGAGTTAGTGGCGACGTAAACCACAGTAAAATCATTGGCCCAAAAGGCGTAGGACAAAGCCCAGAACGAAAATGCCGTCAATAAAAACAAGGCATAAGACAGTGGATTACCCAACTGCAACGCAGTGTGCTGACTTTTAAAACTGCCGTACAGAGGCACTATGGCCAAAGCTACAGAAATACAAAGCGCAAAAGTCAGCGCCAGTTGACCATATTCCGCAATCATGGTTCTTGACCTGCAGCTGGTGCTTTTGGCTCTGGTTGATAATTTTTCGGCGCTACGTGTTTAATGCCTTTGACCGCTTCAGCCACTTCAGGCGGCATATATTCTTCGTCGTGTTTAGCTAACACTTCCGAAGCCAATATCGTCTTTTCATCCACTAATACGCCCTGGGCTACTATGCCCTGCCCTTCCCGGAATAAATCCGGCAATATACCTTCGTATTCCACTGTGACCAGTGGACCAGTGTCGACTAAATCGAAGCTGACTTTCAGGGAATTCGGGTCGCGGCGTACTGAACCTTTGACTACCATGCCGCCAATCCGCAGACGCTGACCTATTTCAGGTTTTATTTTGTCGTCGCCCATGCCTTCAATCAGCTGGCTTGGCGTATAAAACAAATCAATATTTTGCTGCAATGCATACAACATGGCGCCAATAGCACCACCTAACAACAACACAAAGGCCAACACGGCCACTAAGCGTTTTTGACGTCTCGGATTCATCTACTTCTCTTTCTCCTGATGTTGCCGCACCCGTTGCTCCCGCGCTGCTTTGGCGCGGATTTGTTGTTGTATCTGTTTATGTTGTCGCTGGCTGTACCACCACAAGCCCAGCAATAACGCAAAAGTAGTACCAAAAGATAACCAGACAAAAAGCGCGTAACCGCCCATAGCCCAAAAGTCTGTCCAGGATGTAAAAGCCATCAGCTTTGCCCTCCGTCTTGTTTATCCACCAGCTGCCGGACCCAGGGCCTGTGCTGTTCAAAGATTAAAATCTGACTGCGTAAACGTAAGCAGGTTAAAGCCGCTAACAGCAAAGCAAAACCTAAAAGGCAGATCAAAAGTGGCCATAACATCGAAGGGTCTATCGAAGGTTTGGCAAACTTGGTGATCGTAGCGCCCTGATGCAGGGTGTTCCACCACTCGACGGAGTAATGGATGATAGGCAGATTCACCACGCCTACAATCGCCAGCAAAGACGCAACTTTGATACCGCGGGCCGCTTCCGAAAAAGCACCAGAGAGTGCAATCACACCTAAATACAAAAACAGCAGCACTAATTCAGAAGTTAAGCGTGCGTCCCAGACCCACCAGGTGCCCCACATGGGCTTGCCCCAGGCTGCACCTGTAATTAACGCAATCACTGTATAGACAGCACCTACAGGCGCTATCGCCAGCACAGCCCATTGTGCCACCCGGATTTGCCAGACTAAACCAATAAAAGCAGCGATGGCCATACTGCTATAAGCCCCCATAGACCAGATGGCTGATGGCACATGAATATAAATAATGCGGTAGCTGTCACCTTGTTGGTAATCTGAAGGGCTAAAAGCCAGACCCCAGATAGTGCCCAGCAGCAGCGTAAATACCGCCAGTCTCATCAGATAAGGCAATAAACGGCCACACAGATGGTACAAAGTTTCAGGTTTGGCGTAAGGATCTAACCAACGGAACATACTACCCCACATTCATTCGAAGTGCCTGACGCACGGCCAGAGGCACCAGCGCTAAGGCGAACAATAAAAAAGCGACTAATACAGCCAGTTGCCCTGTGTAAGGCAAAGCTGTGGCTGCGGCTTCCATAGCTCCACTGGCGAAAATCAGCAGTGGAATATACAAAGGTAAAATAATCAGCGCCTGCAGTATGCCACCTTTGTCGGCAGCCATAGTAAGTGCAGCACCTAGCACACTTAATAGACTCAATACGGGCGTACCCAGCATTAAGGTCAGCACTAACACCTGCCAGCTTTGCCAGTCGAGGCCCAATAACACTGCGATTAAGGGTGATACCAAGACTAAAGGCACACCTGTCGATAACCAGTGACAACAAATTTTTGCAGTGACATAGCTAAACAGTCCCTGGCGGCCAGCCACTAATTGCTCGATCACCCCATAACGGTAATCGTCTTTAAATAAGCGCTCGGCCGACAATAACACACTCAACAGCGCTGCTATCCAGACTAAACCAGGCGCTATTTGTTTTAGCATACCGGGTTCAGGGCCAATACCAAGCGGAAACAAGCTCAGTACCAATAAAAAGAACACCAATGGATTCAGCCAGTCGGCTTTTTGCCTGCCCAATAACTGCAATTCACGTTTAACCAAAGCACGCCACATCACCATCTGTACTCCAGTTCTATCGCCTGAAGCGCCGGATAAGAGGCAGACAAGCTCTGGTGGCTGGTCAATACAATAAGACCACCTTGTGACAGATGTTGTAAAAAATGGTTTTCGAGCTTGCTGATCAACTGCTGATCCAAAGAAGTAAAAGGCTCGTCCAAAATCCACAACGGCTTATCAGTACACCACAAACGGGCTAAAGAAACACGGCGCTGCTGCCCGGCAGAGAGCATAAAACAGGGAATATCTTCAAGCCCCGCCAAACCTAAAGCGCCCAATAACTGATAAGGGTCTGCTATAGCTTGTTCAGACAAAGCCGACCAAAAGGCTAAGTTTTGTAAGGCGGTCAGTTGGGGATGGATGCCGCTGTGGTGGCCGATAAAAAGCAAGTGGTCGGCAAAAAATTCGGTTTGTTCCTGCAGAGGTTTACCGTGGAATAAAATCTGACCGTCTTCAGGCAAAGTTAAACCGGCCAGCAGTCGCAGCAGCGAACTTTTACCGGCACCGTTTTTTCCTTGAATATAAAGTACTTGCCCTGCACTTAACTGAAAATTTAAGTTTTCAAATAACACTCTGTCCTGGCGGACACAGCTTAATGCTTCGGCGGCCAAAATTATCGACAAAGGGCAAACTCCCAAAAAAAGTCGCGGCATCTTAGCATATTGGCAATAGAATACGAATGAGCTATAACCTTGAAACTTTAGATATTAATGTTTCAGATCAAAGCCACAATGGCCGATAACCCTAAGGCGCATCGCCTTATCATTACCAATGGACGTCAAAACCCGTGAACCAGATCACACTAGACAGCACGCTCAACACCCTGAACAAAGGGTCAGTGCCCGCTGCTGTGCTGCTGGAAGAACAAAATTATCAGGCGCTGCTGAACATCGGCAAAGACGGCATAGGCCAGCTTAAGGTGCAAACTCCGGCCGGTCTGGTTTTGGTGCAGGACGCCAAACTGAATTTACCTTCATTACAGGGTCAACTGACTGTACAACTCTCTTTGTCGATTTCGGGCCAGTTGCAGCTAAAACCCAGTCAAAATGGCCCTCAGCCTATGCCGGTGCAATTGACACAACCGCAGCTACAGCAACTGGTGACACAACTTAGTGCACAAGCCCCGACTGAACTTTCTGCACAACTGACACCCCAGCTGCAAACTCAGGCCAGCACAACACAGGCAAAAGTTGTGCAGGTTCAGGTGCAGATCCAGCGGCAGGATCAACAACTGATCCTGCAGTTGGGACAAACGAAAGTGCAGTTGCCCTTGCCTGCTGCTTTGCAAACTTTACCGCTTAACCAATGGCTGGATGCAAAGTTGCAACTCAAAGCCGGACAACTCAGTCTGGTGTTGCCAAAAGCTGCACTATTACCAGAGACAAAGCCATCAACAGAATCGCTGGCAGGGCCGCTAAAAGGTGAACCAGCCTCAGGGCTGTTAAAAAACCAACCTCAGCCAATCCCCCCGGAGCGGCCATCAGGCCAGATCAAAACAGCAGTGGCGGCCCAAGCTCAGGCTCAGACTATTATTCCGTTATCAGCGCCAGTGCAGCAACGCATTTTGCCTCTGGTATTGCCGCAGCTGACCAACGCAGTATCAGGCACAGTGCTGAGTTTAAATGAGTTAAAACAGCTGCCATTGCCTGCAGCCACTAAACAGCAACTGGCCGATCCACAGTATCAGCTGCAGCTTAGCCCACAAGGCCAGTTGCAACTGAAAGCTATACCAGAACAAAAAACTGTACTGATTGATGCTCAGCCCAAAGTATTTCAACTACAAAGTGCAAAAACAGAACAACATCAGGCCGTCACAGGCGCAGTGGAAGCGGCAAAGTTTATCAAACCTCAGGTAGAACCGGCGGCCCTGAATCAGGCCTGGCGCCAACTTTTGCCCATGTTAAATCCGGACTGGGACAATCTGGCCGAAGTACCGGATTTACCTGAACCGGTTAAGGCTATTTTACAACTGGTCCGGCAAAGTCAGCCTGATGCCGGCAAGCTCAACAATCTGCCGCAATTGCCGGCGCAGTTGCAGGCGCTATTGCAGTTTAATCCACTGCAAAACGTCACCATGCCACAAACTGCAGCTGGTACTTTGGCGGTCGCTATCCAGTTATTGTTGGGGCGTTTAGGTCAAAGCCTGCCGCAAAATGACAGAGGGCCAAATAAAGACCATAAGTTAAAGGAATTTGTCGCTCAGCTGGATCACACACAAAGCAGTCAGCTGTTAAAACAGCTGTCCAGCCACAGTTCGTCCATGCAGCATGCGCAATTAGCGACGCTGGAGCATCAAAGCAAAGACCAGACGCAGCAAATATTTTTAACTTTGCCTATTCAGAATCAGCAAGTGTCGGATTTTTGCCAAATTGCCATCAGCCAGCAGGAAGAAGAGCAGGAAAACGGCAAAGGTACATCTGTGGCCTGGCAATTGTCGATGAAGTTTGATTTAAAACAGCTGGGGCAATTGTTGGCCATCAGCAAATTATCCGGCACCTCCTTGTCGTTGCAGTTGTATACAGACAGCAGCATGCTGAAACTACTGGCTGAAAAATACTTACCGCTGTTGAAAGACAGATGTAAAGCTCAGGGCATTGATGTCAAAGAAGCCCATTGTCAGTTGGGCAAAATTCCGGATAGCTTAATGCCTAAAACCACCAGTTTGCTGGCTATTAGGGTGTAGAGCGTGTTGACGTTTCAGGGTTGTTTTTGCAGCAGTCTGGCCGGTTTTTATGCCAGGCAGCGCGAGTGCAGTGTAGTTATTCTACATAAACGAGTGCTAACGCAGCAGAAAGGCCGGCCAGGCGCTGCCCTCTGGGTTCGTCTGGCGGCGCCCTGAACTTTGTCACTCGTCGCTCATTTAGAATAACT
>CBIMJC010000042.1:0-18385 GCA_966244125.1 uncultured Rheinheimera sp. | reverse complement strand
GTGCAAGCTGCCAGCCACCATTGGTATAGCGCACCTGAGCCTGACGGACGAAAATGGCACCGTCTGTATTACCGATAAAATCCAGACTGTCAGGCAAGGACGCGACATCCATAAAGGTGGACCAGGTCTGGCCCATCAGCCAGTTGTCATAAGTTAAAAACGCATGACGGATTTCAGGGCTATAACCGTTGGTGATTCGTTCATCGCCATCAGGTGTCGCCATCATGTCAAACTCTAAAGTTCCGTTTATTTTTTTACCGTTGTCGAGCGCTGTCGCTGTTTTAAAGAAGAAGCGGGATTGACGGGCATGGGCATCAAAAGTGGCAGATTCACCTTCACCACCTACAGGGGTCAGGCTTGGTACGTAAAAGTCGCGTCCAATACCTGTAGGGATCTGACCATCTGAAGTATCAGTCCACATGGTATCAAGCTTTATATAGCCACCATAGGTTAGTTCGGTGTCACCAAAGGTCACAGCGGCCTGCGCCTGTCCGCATAATCCTGCAACGGCTAAAGCTACTAAGCTGGCAAGAGGTTTTTTCGTCAGCATTGTTTTCTCCTGGTCCAAGTTAAAATGTTGTTATTGTCTGTACCACAACTCAACTTTGGTTCGGTTTTGGCAAAGCGACAATTAGCCTTTAGTCGCAGATAGTTTTTTATTCTCTGACACCAAAGACGACAGCAACCTAATTGGCTAGACTAAGGTCTAATGTCGCTGACACCTTAAAAAAGGTAGAACGAGCATAGCCATAACAGATGGTAGTCGCTATTGAACTAAGCCATCGAGCCTATAAGACAGGGGAAAATTAAACATGAGTCACGCCCAGCTTTATCCGGTACCAGAACACACCAAAGCCAAAACTCTGGTAACCAACGAGCAGTATCTGGCGATGTATGCAGAGTCAGTGAAACAACCTGAACAATTTTGGGCAAAACATGGCAAACGTATCAGCTGGTTTACCCCTTTTACTAAGGTGAAAGATACCAGCTTTGACTTAGGTAATGTGCATGTGAACTGGTTTAGCGACGGCAGCTTAAATGCCAGCTATAACTGCCTGGATCGCCACCTGCCTGCCAAAGCCAATGATGTCGCTTATTATTGGGAAGGTGATGAACCCGGCGTACAAAAGGCTGTTACTTATCAGGAGCTTTACGACGAAGTTTGTCAACTCGCCAATGCCATGCGCACTCTAGGGGTGGGCAAAGGCGATCGTGTGACTATTTATTTGCCTATGATCCCTGCCGCCGTCGTGTCACTGTTAGCCTGCGCCCGGATTGGCGCTATCCACTCTGTCGTCTTTGCCGGTTTTTCGCCCGACGCTTTAGGCAGCCGTATTCAGGACTGTGATTCCAAACTGGTGATCACCTCCGATCAGGCGGCCCGTGGCAGTCGTCTCACTTATTTAAAGGACAATACCGATCAGGCTTTAGCCCATTTAGGGGATGCAAACCCGGCTAAGCACGTCATTGTTGTAAAGCACGTTGGTGAGAATATAGATTTCCATCAGGGGCGCGATCTGTGGTACCACGAAATTCTGGCAAAAGAGCCAAAACATTGTGAGCCAGAAGTGATGAATGCGGAGGATCCGCTCTTTATCCTTTATACCTCAGGTTCAACCGGTAAACCTAAAGGTGTGTTGCATACCACAGGCGGATATATGGTGTGGGCTTCAATGACACATCAGTATGTATTTGATTATAAAGAAGGTGACATCTACTGGTGTGCCGCCGACATAGGTTGGGTCACAGGTCATACTTATATCGTCTATGGCCCACTGTCCAATGGTGCGACCAGCATTTTATTTGAAGGTGTCCCTACTTATCCAAGCGTAAAACGTATCGCTCAGGTGGTCGACAAATACAAAGTGAACATTTTGTACACTGCACCAACAGCCATCCGCGCTTTAATGGCGCATGGCACTGTGGCAGTAGATGGAGCCGATCTATCTTCCCTGACCTTATTAGGCAGTGTCGGTGAACCTATTAATCCGGAAGCCTGGAACTGGTATCACGCCTCTTATGGCAAAGGCAACTGTCCTATCGTAGACACCTGGTGGCAAACAGAGACAGGCGGTATTTTAATTACGCCATTGCCCGGTGCTACAGATTTAAAACCAGGTTCGGCAACCCGGCCATTTTTTGGTGTCAAACCCGCTATTGTTACCAACGAAGGTGAATTAATAGAAGGAGTGGCTGAAGGTAATTTAGTGATCCTCGACAGCTGGCCTGGTCAAATGCGTACCGTGTTTGGTGATCATGACCGTTTTGAGCAAACTTACTTCAGTACTTATAAAGGTATGTACTTTACCGGTGATGGTGCCAAACGTGATGAAGACGGCTATTACTGGCTGACAGGCAGGGTGGATGATGTATTAAATATTTCAGGTCACCGTTTAGGCACTGCAGAAATCGAAAGTTGTCTGGTGGCCCACGACGCCATTGCCGAAGCGGCTGTCGTAGGTTACCCGCACGATATCAAAGGCCAGGGCATTTATGTTTTTGTTGCCCCCCGTGTGGGAGTTGAACCCAGTGACGAGCTGACCAAAGCTGTACGTGATTGGGTCCGTCGTGAAATATCCCCTATCGCTGCCCCTGATATTATTCAATGGACGCCCAGCTTACCTAAAACCCGTTCAGGTAAAATTATGCGCCGTATCCTGCGCAAAATTGCTGCCAATGAATACGATCAATTAGGAGATATCTCAACCTTAGCGGATCCCTCAGTAGTGGAGCACTTGATCCAGAACAGGTTAAACCGCTAATCTGTTGACAATAAGTTGCTAATGTTTAATTAATAGCAACAACACTTTAGCTAAACCCAGCCTCTGCTTTGAATGCAGAGGCTGGGTTAGGAGTTTATATGGCAAAGTTAATTGTCGCAGATGACCATCCACTTTTTCGAAATGCGCTGATCCATGCGATTAGCAATACCTTTGTCACCAAAGCCACTATTGAGACCGACAGCTTTGAGGCCACCTGTGAGGCCTTACTGGAACATCCTGATGCTGACTTATTGCTGCTGGATTTGCATATGCCGGGTAATTGCGGTTTTTTGGGACTGATTCAATTACGAAAACAATACCCCACTCTGCCTATAGTGGTGATTTCTGCCAGTGATGATTTGGATGTGATTAAACGTGTGATGGCCTTTGGTGCATCGGCTTTTATTCCCAAATCTGCCCATCCGGCGGAAATTGGCAAAGCCTTAAGCGCCGTGATTGATGGCGAGCTCTGGGTACCACCAGCTATCCACAGTCAGGTGATGAATCAGCAACAACATCAACCGGATTTAGATCTGGCCAGCAAAGTGGCAGAACTGACGCCACAACAATACAAAGTGTTATTTTATTTAACCGAAGGCTGGCTGAATAAACAAATCGCTTATGATTTACATATCTCCGAAGCCACAGTAAAAGCTCATATCACAGCCATATTCCGCAAACTTGGGGTGACAAACAGGACTCAGGTCGTTATTCAGGCCCAGCGTCTGCAATTAGAAGCGCCGGCTGACAAGACACTAATAGCAAACTAAAACACTAAGCCTGATTATTCAGGCTTAGTGGGCCGCTGAAACTCATCGATAAAAATTTGCCAGAACACTAAAAACAGCGCGGCGACCATAGGGCCCAATACAAAACCATTAATGCCCATTAAAGTAATGCCACCTAAGGTAGAAAACAGCACCAGATAATCCGGCAATTTGGTATCCCGGCCTACCAGAAGCGGCCGCAGTATATTATCGGCCAGACCAATCACCAAAGCGCCGTAAGCCACCAAAATGGTTGCTATCACCCAATCACCTGTGGCGTACCAGTACAAAGACACAGGTAACCAGACCAATGCAGCCCCAACAGCCGGTAACAAGGATAAAAAGGCCATCACCACGCCCCATAAAATGGGAGCAGGTAAACCTAACAGCCAGAAAATAAGCCCGCCTAAAGCGCCCTGCACCACAGCCACCACCAGATTGCCTTTGACAGTCGCCCGGGTAACCTCAGCAAATTTGGCGAACAGCAGGCGTTCACGCTGATCACCCAAAGGCAGAGCCCTCACCATAAGCTCGACTAAATGATGGCCTTCACGTAATAAGAAAAACGTCAGGTATAACATCAGACATAAACTCAGAATAAAACCAAAGGTGTTTTGACCTATAGACAATGCCTCTTTAGCCAGTAAACGACTGGCCTCGACGGCGCCCGAGGATAATTTTTCGCGTAAGCCATCGGTTTGGATCCCAAAGCGGCCTAAAAACTCGGTGACAACAGGAAAAGCTTGCCGTATCGATTCAATAAAACCATCCGGATTGATTTCACCCTTTTCAATTTTGTCGTAAAAAGCTACGCCTTCCTGAATAAAAGCAGCGCCTATCGCCAGCACAGGTAAAATCACGATCAGCACACAAAGCAATAAAGTGATCAGTGCAGCACGGTTGGGTTTATCACCAATCAAACGCAAAATCCGCTGTTGGACAGGATAAAAAATAACGGTAATGGCGCAGGCCCAAAATATACAGCCCCAAAAAGGCTCAAGGACCAAACCAAAAGCCAGAGTCACCACCACGAGCATGATTAAAAAAAACCGTTCTTCCAACTTGGCCAGCATTGAGCTCTCCTTTGCAAACAATTCTCATAGATCAGGCATTTAACCACAGCAAAGCCGAGGCAGCCAGACTATGCGTTACGAGCGCTGATTTTTTAAGTGATTAATGCCGGCACGCAGTGCCGCAGGTTTAATAGGTTTAGCCAAAAACAATAAACCCGCAGCTTTCGCCCGCTGAGGCAAATCGGGCTCAGGAGCAGCAGAGACTAATATTCCCGGCACCTTGCCCCAATACTGTTGCAACTGCTGATAAAGCTCCAGGCCATTGAGTCCCTGCCCCAACTGATAATCCACAATCAACAAATCCGGTTTGTCCAGCAAAGGGGCCTCCTGCAACAGATGTTCTGCATGCACATAACTTTTTACTTCGCCTAACTGCCATTGCTGCAGCAATAAACGCAAAGCGGCCAGATTTGAGCTGTCATCGTCCACACAAAGCACCTGCCACTGCGGCAGTACTGCACTTTGTTGTTCTTTCACCTTCTGTTCCTCAATGCAGGCCTGTTCACTGGCCAAAGGCAAATACAAACTAAACACTGTGCCCTTACCCAAGACTGAACGAACGTCCAGCCTGTGCCCCAATAAACGGGTCATACGTTGTACCACAGCAAGGCCCAAACCGACCCCTTGCTGGCCTCTGGCCGTGCTGTCGACCCGGTAAAAATCATCAAAAATACGTTTTAATTCGTGCTCAGCAACACCAGGCCCTGTATCCCAGACCTGAACTAATAACTGTTGTCCTCTTTTACGGCAGGACAGCAGCACCTGACCGGATGGCGTGTATTTAATGGCATTACTTAAGATATTTTGCAAAATACGCCGCAGATAAGTGCCATCTGTCTGCACTTGCCATTGGCTAAAATGGCTGCGTAACTTCAGATGTTTCTGCTCAGCCAGCCAGCGGAACTCATCTGTTAATGGCTGTAAAATGCCCGGCAGTGACACTACCTGAGTTTTAGGTTGCAAACGGCCGTCATCCAGGCGGGCAATATCCAGCAAAGTGGCAATCAACTCTTCTGTTGCTTTTAACGAGTTATCTAATTGATGAATAATTTTTTGTTGGCTCTCGTCAATGCTCTGATCCTGCAACGCTGCAGTAAAAAGCCGGGCGGCGTTCAGTGGCTGTAAAATATCGTGACTGGCCAGCGCCAGAAAGCGGGTTTTGGAGACATTGGCCGCTTCAGCTTCAGCTTTCGCCTGCAACAGTTGTAATTCAGTAGCACTGCGCCTGGCCACCTCTTCCACCAGCTCCTGATTCATTTCAGTGATCCTGTGTGTACGCTCCTGTACCCGCTGTTCCAGGTGTTGTTTGGCTTCGGCCAGTTGTTGCACAGCCCGCACATGTTCAGTGATGTCGGTAAAACTGGTGACAAAACCACCGCCAGGTATAGGATTACCGCGCATCTCTATAACTTTGCCATCAGGTCTGACCCGCTGAAATACATGGGAGGTGCCGTTTTGCATATGTGCAATACGTTTAGCCACATGCTCTTCCGGTGCCCCTTCGCCAAACAGGCCACGCTCGGCATTAAAACGCACAATGTCAGCAACAGGCCTGCCTATGCGGATCATGCCATCCGGGTAATCAAACATCTGAAGATAGGCTTTATTCCAGGCAACCAGCTTTAAATCCCGGTCGACTACACTGACCCCCTGACTTAAATGCTCTAAGGTCGAAAATAAAATTTTGCGGGAAAATTGGATGGCCTGTGTGGTGTCGTCAAACAAAGTCACCACATCTTCCAGTTCCAGTTGCCGGCCTTCAGTGGCTGCACTGACCACAGCCAAAGCCGAAGCAGCGCCTATGACACCGGCCAGCTCCCGTTCAACAAAAGCAATAAGTTCAGGCCCGGCAATATTGTCCTGTAGTTCAAGATCCGGGAAACGCCGCTGAAACTCGGCCATGGCTTCGTTGGCTCTGTGTGCGCCGATAAAACGCTCCAACAGCATAGTGATGTCAGCCCGACGCACTCTGACCCTGCGCACCTGATTATCTTTGTGCTCTAACGGCAAGGTGGGTTTGACGAAGGCTGCGGCCTGCAGACGATCTTTTAAATTGACTTTGACCAGCACAGAGAACAACAGGTAACACAGCAGATTCAGCCCCAAAGACCAAATCACACCATGACTTAAGGTATCCAGCTGCACACCAAATAATGAGGTAGGTTTGAGAGCTTCAATACCAAACAAGCCCTGTTGCAGTAAGGTCTGATCCAACACGCCAACAGCAGCCAGCTGTGGCACCATCAGACAGAAAAACCACAAGGTAAAACCTACAGCCAGACCCGCATAAACACCAAAAGCATTGCCATGACGCCAATACAGGCCACCCACTACAGCGGGAGCCAGTTGAATAGCTAAGGCAAAAGCCAGCAGACCAGTTTCAGCCAGTTCGTAATTGCGGGCAAACAAGGCGTAATAGCCGTACGAGAGCAGCATGACGGTAATAATCATGGTGCGGCGGACCAGTAAAATCAGTCCGCTGTAGTCTTTGATGCGCTGGCCGTGACCTGGACGGCGTAAAATAGCAGGCATCACCACGTCATTACTGATCATGGTACTCAGTGCCAGAGTGGAGATAATAATCATCGAAGTCGCCGCAGAAAAACCACCGATAAACACCAGTATACTTAAGGTATGCCAACCTGATTTCTCCGGGATCAGCAAGACAAAACTATCGGCCAGATGCTGTTGCCCCGGGAATAAATGCATACCAGCCAGGGCTATCGGGATCACCACCAAAGTAACTAAAAACAAATAACTGCTATACCAGCGTTTGGCGTGGCCTAAATGCCGGTGGTCCACATTTTCGACAAAAGCCACATGAAACTGCCGCGGTAGCAGAAAAATAGCACTCATCGCCAGCAGGGTTTTTATAGCAAAAGAAAACCAGCTGTTGTGCTCTGTGCTGTACTGCAAATGACTGGCATGCGCAACAAACTGACTGACACCAATGGTTTCCGGTAGCAGCAACCAATACGCCATCAGGGCCAGACAGAGCAGCGCAAATAACTTCACCACAGATTCAAAGGCAATAGCCACCATCACACCACGGTTTTGTTCTGTCAGCTGTACTTTGCGGGTGCCAAATAAAATCGCAAAAACCGTCATAGCCATGGCGCTGAACCAGGCGGTGTCCTGCCACCAGGGTAAGGAATGATCTGATAAATCATGCCCCAGCAGCACCTGATAAGAACTGGCAACAGCTTTGAGTTGTAAGGCAATGTAAGGGATCACCACAACTAAACATAACAAGGCTGTCACTAAGGCGATGTTTTTACGTTTGCCATAACGGGCGCTGATAAAGTCGGTGATCGAGGCTACGTTTTGTTTTTTGGCGACATACAGCAGCTTAAATAAAAAAGGCTGCGCAAACAGAAACACCAGAATAGGTCCGAGGTAAATCGGAATATAGTCCCAGCCCTGAGTCACAGCTGTGCCTACAGCGCCATAGTAGGTCCAGGAGGTGCAATAGACGGCCAGCGCCAGGCTGTAGAGCAGCCCACCATACTTTCGTAGTAGTTGATCACCAGCGTGGCGTTCACCCCAGTTGGCAATAAAAAACAGTAAACCCACATACAACAAGGCCAATAAGGCAACAATCCAGGCTGACAAAGCGCATTCCCCTTTTGTTTCTGAAGCTACTTTTGGCAGAAAGCACCGGAAAGTCAATGCTCTGTCATTTCGACTTCGACTAAAGTCGGGCTATCGCTTCTTGTACCTGCTGCTAGATTAAGCAGGCAAGTCAACAGAATTTCGATAACAACCACAATAACAAACGATATATACCCAAAGTAATTGGAGTTGCAGCGCGACGACAAGTGACTGAGACCCCAGGAACATAGTCTTCCTATGTGACTGGGGCGAGAGCACGTAGTCAACAAAGCTGCGGCTTCAAGTACGAAGGGTAAACAACAAGAGGAAGACAACAATGGCATTTCAAACAAATGAATTAGCCAAAGCCTATTGGCGGGAGAATATCTCGCTGATGCTCAAACTGCTGGCGGTCTGGTTTGCAGTATCCTTTGCCGCTGGGATCTTATTTGTAGACCAACTGAATATGGTGCAGTTTTTTGGCTTTAAGCTCGGATTCTGGTTCGCGCAGCAAGGCTCAATCTACACCTTCGTTTTGCTGATCTTTATTTACGTCATCAAGATGAACGCGCTTGATCGTAAATACGACGTCCACGAAGATTAAGGGGTAGATGATGGATTTACAGACGTTAACCTACATTATTGTCGGTGCAACCTTTGCGTTGTACATCGGCATAGCTATTTGGGCCCGCGCTGGTTCAACGCAAGAGTTTTATGTCGCCGGAGGTGGTGTATCCCCTGTCGCAAACGGCATGGCAACTGCTGCGGACTGGATGTCTGCCGCGTCCTTTATTTCAATGGCTGGCTTAATTTCTTTTATGGGCTACGACGGTTCTGTCTACCTGATGGGCTGGACTGGTGGTTATGTATTACTGGCTTTGTGTTTAGCCCCCTACCTGCGTAAGTTTGGTAAATTTACTGTGCCGGATTTTATCGGCGACCGGTACTACTCCCAGACTGCCCGAACTGTGGCTGTTATTTGCGCCATCCTGATCTCCTTCACTTATGTCGCAGGTCAGATGCGAGGTGTAGGTGTGGTGTTCTCACGTTTCCTGGAAGTCGATATCACCACAGGCGTGATCATTGGTATGGCGGTGGTGTTTTTCTATGCTGTTTTAGGCGGCATGAAAGGTATTACCTACACGCAAGTGGCTCAGTATTGTGTACTGATTTTTGCCTACATGGTGCCTGCAGTTTTTATCTCCATCATGATCACGGGCCATGTGTTCCCACAAACAGGTTTAGGCGCGACTTTAGCAGATGGCTCCGGCGTACATTTGCTGGATAAACTGGACGGACTCTCGGCAGAGCTTGGTTTTGCCGCTTATACCGAAGGCACGAAGTCCACGGCTGACGTCTTTGCTATTACCGCCGCCCTGATGGTCGGTACTGCAGGTTTACCTCACGTGATTGTACGTTTCTTCACTGTACCAAGAGTTAAAGATGCCCGTATCTCTGCAGGTTGGGCATTGATTTTTATCATGATTTTGTACACTACTGCTCCTGCTATAGGTGCTTTTGCCCGCTACAACATGATAGATACCATCAATGGTCCTGATGCCCAGGGTACCTTAGTTGCAGAAGCGCCTACCTGGATCAAAAACTGGGAAAAAACCGGTCTGATTAAACACGAAGATAAAAATGGTGATGGTCGTATGTTCTACTCAGGTGATGAACGCAACGAAATGACCATTGACCGTGACATCATGGTGTTGGCTAACCCGGAAATAGCCCAGTTACCGGATTGGGTGATTGCGCTGGTCGCAGCCGGTGGTATTGCAGCCGCCCTGTCCACAGCAGCGGGTTTATTATTGGTGATCTCAACTTCAATTTCGCACGATTTACTCAAACGAAATCTGATGCCCAAAATTACCGATAAACAAGAGCTACTGGCAGCCCGGTTGGCTGCAGCTGTGGCCATCATAGTGGCAGGTTACTTAGGTATTAACCCACCAGGCTTTGTCGCGGAGGTGGTGGCTTTTGCCTTCGGCTTAGCTGCGGCGAGTTTCTTCCCTGCCATTATTCTTGGTATTTTCTACAAGAAAATGAATAAGGAAGGTGCTATCGCCGGCATGTTGGCAGGTATTGTTTTCACTGTGGGTTATATACTGTACTTCAAAGGTATTTTTATCACCCCACTGGCTGAAAACAAACCTGAAAACTGGCTCTTTGGTATCTCCCCTGAGGGCATAGGTACTGTAGGTATGCTGGTGAACTTTGTGGTGGCTTTTGTGGTGAGTAAAGTAACCAAAGAAGTACCTCAGGAAGTACAGGACATAGTGGAACAAATCCGTTATCCAAAAGGAGCAGGTGCAGCCCAGGCTCACTAGGACAGTCCTTGTCGTATTCAATAAGGCGTGGTAACACGCCTTATTCTTTTCGAATTCAGGAAGCTTGTATGCAGGTTCAGGAAGTAGTTTCTTTTTTGCAGCAAACGCCGCCTTTTGACGACTTGGCACAACATGTACTTGAAGGCCTGAGTCGCGAACTGACTGTGGTGTATCTGGCCAGTGGCGAAGCATTAAAACCAGAACCTCAGCTGATGCTGATACGCTCAGGTTTATTTGCTTTACACAGTGAACTGCAGCGCATCACTCATTTACAAAGTGGCGATTTTTATGGTTATCAGCTCCTGCTGACAGGACTTGCCGATGCCGATACGATCCGCTGCGAAGAAGACGGCCTGGTGTATTTTTTACCCCAGGAAAACTTTGATAAATTACGTTATCAATACAAGAATTTTGATTTATTTTTCCAGCGTTTATTTAGCCGCCGTCTGCATTTATATCAAAGCAGCCAACAACAAAACACTTCAACCTTAAAAGTTGCCGACTTAGTCACCAGACGCAAAGTCTCAACAGACTGCGCTGACTCAGTGCAACAAGCTGCATTGCTGATGACAGAACAGCGGGTCTCCTGCGTCTTGATTGAGCAAGATGAACAATTGGTGGGGATCCTGACTGACCGCGATTTGCGCAGCCGGGTACTGGCAAAAAATTTGCCCGCCAGCACCAGTGTGTCAGACGTCATGACCAAAACGCCCCATAGCATTGATATCAGCTGTTTTGCCTTTGAAGCTATACAGCAAATGAGTCAGCACAATATCCACCATTTGCCTGTCACAGAACAAGGCAAAGCTTTGGGAGTTCTCACCACCACAGACTTAATACGTAGTCAGCAGGAACATCCGGTTTTTTTGATCAGTCACATTCACCGCCAGCATCAGGCGGCGGGTTTACAGGCCATCACACCGCAAATACAACAACTGGCGTTGCAACTGGCCGATCAACAAATCCCGTCCTATGAGGTCAGCAGCGTGCTGACCAGCATTATGGATGCGTTAACCCAAAGCTGGTTGGCTATAGCAGAGCAGCAGCTGGGCCCAGCCCCTTGCGTCTATAGCTGGCTGGTGTTTGGCTCTCAGGCCAGAAGGGATATGCTACCCAGTGCGGATCAGGACAACGCTTTGTTACTGGAAAAAGAACCCACCTCAGCAATAGCTGAGTATTTTTCTGCGCTGTCGGACATCGTCTGCACTGGCCTCGCCTCTTGTGGTCAGGCTTTATGCGAAGGCCATATTATGGCTTCCAATCCTGAACTGAGACTCAGCCTCAAAGGCTGGTCAGGACGTTTTGCCAAATGGCTGAATACACCAGATCCCCAGGCTTTACTCAACAGCAGCATCTTTTTTGATATGCGTCTGGTTCATGGCAGCAAAGGCTTATTTAACATGCTGCAGCAGGACGTGCTGGCTCGCAGCAAAAACAACGAATTGTTTCTGTATCAACTGGCAAAAAATGCCACAGAGCGCCAACCTCCACTGGGTTTTTTTAAACACTTTTTGCTGGAGCAGGATGGGCGGCAACGTAAAGGCCTTGATCTGAAAAAACGCGGCGTCAGTCTGATCACAGATTTAGTCCGGGTTTATGCCCTCTTTGCAGGAGTTCAGGCAGTGAATACCAGAGAGCGTCTGGATCTGTTGCTGCAACAGGCTGTGCTGACTCAGCGCCAGCAGCAAAACCTAAAGGGTGCATTGGATGTGCTGGCCAATTTACGCTGGCAATTGCAGGCAGAGGATATGCAACGTGGCCGGCATTTATCCAATTTATTGGATCCGGGTCAATTAAGTTTGTTGCAACGCCATCAGCTCAAAGACGCTTTTGCCGTGATCAGTGACGAACAACAAGTACTCAGACAACGTTTTTGCCGGGAACTTTAGATGTGGAATTGGCTGAAAAAACCAGTGGCCGTGCATCAACTGGTATTGGATTTTGAAAAAGACTACCGCGTCGACAAACAAAGTCCGGCCGCTAAAGCCAGTTATTTAGTGCTGGATTTTGAAACTACAGGGCTGGATGCGAAAAAACACCATATCGTCAGTGCTGGCTGGGTAAAAATAACTCAGGGTAAAATTCATTTAAATTCGGCTCAGTATCATCTGGTAAAAAGTCCGGCCTCAGTGGGGCAAAGTGCCGTGATCCATGGCTTGCATAACAACCAGGTCCAACAAGGCATAGAACTGGCTGAATTATTAAACCTGCTGCTCAGGGAATTAACCAGCGCAGTTTTGGTCTCTCATCACAGTGCTTTAGAGCTTAGTTTCCTCAAACAAAGCTGCCAAAACTGTTTTGGCCGCTCCCCTGCCTTTAAAGCCGTCGACACCTTAAAACTGGAGCTGTACAAAATGCAACTCAAAGGGGGGCCTGTGGCTCAAAACGCTCTGGGGTTGTCTGCCTGTCTGGCACGTTATCACTTGCCTGAAGTCACAGAACATCATGCCTTATCCGATGCCTTTGGTTGCGCCCAGCTGCTGCTGGCGCAGTTAAAAAACAGAGGCACAGCCTGTACTTTGGCAGAACTTTTCCAACAAAGTCGTTAACAGTCCTCTGCCACCCCGAACCACCAAGGATAAATGTTACTTAATACCAAAAACAAACCAAAAAATGCTTCATTCATTTATAAAACAGTATCATACGACAAAACCCTATAGACAATAATGATTTTATTGATTATTAATATGTTACCAAGTAACAAAGCAAGCTATCACTTATGCGCCTGTTTTATTGTCTGATCCTCTGTTTTACGCTGCAGTCGCTGAGCTCATCCGCTCTGGCTCAACCTCTGGCTTTACTACCTTATCCACAACAGCTGGAACTCAGACCTGGTCACTTTGTGTTTGCTCAGTCACTCAAAGTGAATACCCCGGCCGGCCACTCTGAGTTAACAGATGCAGTCGGACAATTTATCCGGCAGAACAATTTAGGCACTATGTCGGAATTTGACACAGTAAAAGGCGCAGATCTGATATTAAAGCTGAACACAGCGGACTCACCCACACCACAACAGCAGGAAAAATACAGCCTTGAAATAAACAGCAATCAAATCCTGCTCAAAGCCAGCCATCACATTGGAATACTACGCGGCTTACAAACTCTGCAGCAACTGATCCAGCGTCAGTCAGGACAAAGCCTGGTACCCAATCTGAAGATTGAGGATGAACCGCGGTTTAGCTGGCGGGGTTTACTGCTGGATCCGGCCCGGCGTTTTATTCCGTTAGCAGATATCAAACGGCAGCTGGACCTGATGGCCGCCGTCAAACTGAATGTGTTACATCTGCATTTAACAGACGATCAAGGCTGGCGCTTTGAATCAAAACGCTTCCCTAAGCTGCAGCGTATTGGTGGCAAAGATGGTTACTACACTCAGCAGCAATTAGCTGATCTTGTGCTTTATGCCAAAGAACGCGCTATTCGCATAGTGCCTGAAATTGATCTGCCCGGTCATACCACAGCCTTAGGTCTGGCTTACCCTGAACTGATGACAGCCCCGGCCCCGGACACAGCCGAATTGCACTGGGGGGTTCATCCTGCCGTATTAGATCCATCCAAAGAACAGGTTTATCGCTTTTTACAACAGTTACTGACTGAAGTCGCTCAGGTATTTCCAGACCCTTACCTGCATATTGGCGGCGATGAAGTATTGCCAGACCGCTGGCAACAGAACCCTGATGTCCAGCGTTTTATGCGGCAACACCAACTGGCAGACGCTGGTGCATTGCAGGCTTATTTTAACCGCCGGGTTGAGCAACTGCTAAAGCCTTTGGGTAAAACTATGATTGGCTGGGATGAGGTGCTGGACGATGAGTTAGCAGACTCTGTCGTGGTGCAGTCCTGGCGCGGTACCGAATCTTTGTATCAGGCGGCCGCTGCAGGTCACCCTGCTATTTTATCCACGGGTTTTTATTTGGATCAGCCACAAAGCGCCTCTTACCACTACCGCAATGAACCTTTGCCTGAGCCTGTGGCAGCGCCAAAGAAAAAAGAACTGAATCACTGGTCAGGCTGGAATTTCCAGTTTGAACGCAAAAGAGGTTCAGCTGTCACCGGCACTCTTTATCTGGCACAGCTGAACTCAGGTGGGCAGCGTGCTTTTATTCAGTTTCCCGATAAAGTCCTGATTGAAGCGGATCAGCTGCAACAACAAGGCACAAAGCTGCATTTTCAGTTTGACAGCTGGATGGGGCCAGTCCGGGCCAGATTGCAGCTCAGTCAGGCCCTTCAGGGCGACTTTATCGTCGGTAACGCACCTTATCCGGTCACAGGTCAGGCCTTGGCACTGCAACAACAAAACACTCTGCCCCTGAACTTTGCCAGTCCATTAACGCAGGATGCGAAACAACGGGTGTTAGGGGGCGAAATTGCCTTGTGGGGTGAGCTCATTACCCCGGATCTGTTGGATATTCGTTTATGGCCCAATGGTTTTGCCGTCGCAGAACGGCTCTGGTCAGCAAAAAACAAAACCGATGAACAGGATTTTTATCAGCGACTGGAGCTGGTACAGTTATGGGCCAGAGCTGTGGTTGGGTTAAAAGATCAGCAGCAACAACTTCAGGGCTTTAAACAACTGATCCCTGTGGCTTATGTGTCCGCTCTTCAGACTGTGGCTGAGACTCTGGAACCAGCGCATTATTACCACAGGCTACACGAAAAATCTGTGGCAGGACTTTATCATCAGCAGGCGCCATTAAACCAACTGGTCGACTTTTTACCGGCTGAACATCAGGTTATGCGCCGTTTTGAACAGGATGTGGCTTTGTGGCTCAGGCAAAAAAAACCTGAACAACACAAAGCTCTGCAGCAGCAACTGCAACGCTGGCAACAGGCAGCGCTGTCTTTAGCCGAAGTCCGGGATGCAGCTGCAAAACCTCTGTTTACACAGATCCATGATTTATGTCAGGCGGGTTTAGTCCTGACAGACCGCATTGCAAAAGCGCAAAAGATTAGCCAGCTGCAGGCGCACCAACTGCAACAACAACTGGAACAAAGCGAACAGATCCAGCAGGAAATGATCATTGCACTGCACAGAGCCATCTCGACTCTGGTGCAGGCGGCAGAGCTGCAGAATTAAGCAAAAGGTGTTGCGGCTATAGGCCAGAGTGGACGGCTTAATTTTTTGTAGTGGTTACGTTTAGGATCGCTGGGGTAAGGTGCACCAGCATCAACATAAATAATATGAGAGGCTATAGGGGCAAAGCCCTGATAAAAATGGTTGGTCGATTTTATTAACAGCAGTTTGTATTCTGTAGGCTCAAGACCTAAAGCCCTGAATAAACTCGGATCAAAAGACTGGCATCTGTTGCTGTTGAGGATCAGATCTATGCCATCAAACCGCACCAAAGCACAATCTCCCATAGGAACCAGACTGTCAGCAAACTGCTGCTGAGCGTCGGTTTGCAGTCGTACTACAGTCACCACTTTATCCACCGGGTCCCCGGCGGTGGCACAGCTTTTACCGCCGAACCTCAATTCAATTTCTGCGCCCTCACCTGCGGCAAAACACAACTTCACCGCCATAGGGTCCCAGATAGTGCCGACAGCCACCTGCTGCAACTGCCGCTTGATCACCTGTTGCAAAATTAAGGTGCCATCTCCGGCCACACCACCGCCCGGGTTGTCCCAGACATCAGCCATCACCACCGGGCCAGCGCAGAGCTCAGCCTGATCTAAAGCCGCTTCGATATCATAAAACTGAGGTAAGGTCTGGCCCCGATAGGAAAACAGCTCCATTCCTAACTGCTGCGCCAACTCAGCACCTTGTTCAGCATCGTTGTTGGTGATCACCAGCAACTTAGAGCCCATATCGGGCACATCGCCGGCCATAAAACCGTGGATCACTGAAATAGACAACGCCTGTTGCTGTTGTTCCAACCGGCAAATTTTTTCTATAAAAGATTTCATCGGTTCACGACTGGTTGGCAATACATCAATCATACGGCAGTCAAAACAACTCATCACAGGGCGAATTTCGCCCCTGGCCGCAGCCACAGCCAGCAGCACCAGCTCCCTGGCTCTGGCCATAAAATCCAGATGCGGAAACTCTTTAAAGGCAATAAGTAAGTTGGCTGACGCTAAACGTAATTCGGTTAAATGACTATGAGGGTCAAGCGTTGCACCAATAATAGCTTCAGGCCCCACTATAGCTCTGATCCGGCTTAACAAATCCCCTTCACAGTCGTCGTAGCCCTGCGCCACCATAGCGCCGTGTAATCCCAGTAACACCACCTGCACCGGCATAGCAGCGCTAAGCTGCTGCAAAATTTCATCCCTTAAATGTTCGTAGGCTAAACGATTTAATAAACCTCCGGGCTCTGCCCAGGCGCAGCTGCCTTCTATCACGTCAATGTCCGCATTTGATTGAGCATATTCACGGCAGGCCACCAAAGGCGCACTACATAAGGTAGGAGTTTGTGGATGCTGGCCGGGCGGCGCGTAGAAACTCTGATAAAAACTGGCTAAATCCGTGTACATAGGGGAGAAGGTATTGGTTTCCGTTGCCAGCGACGCAGTAAAAATACGCATGATGCCTCTGTTGCTTATTTGTTGCTTACATAATGGCGGGAAAGATCAGAAGGGTCTGTGTTTGGGACCTGTGCCTGAACTCTGTTGTCTTCCCCTTCACGCTGCATAGTGATGATCTGCAATGCCTGCTCTCTGCTCAGTTGAGGAGCTTTACTCAATACACTGACCACAACAGCCAGAGTCGCAGAGACACACAAAGCAGGTAAACAGGGATTGCCCCAAAACTGCAGCCAGGACGGCTGATTTAATAGGATGGCAGACGTTAGTACAGCGCCTGCCAAAGCAGCTAAAGCTCCCTGCCAGGTTAAACGCAGCCAGAAACGCCCAAGTATGGCAATAACAAAGATGCCGGACATTAAGGTCGCTATCATGCCTGTGATGTAACGTATTAAATCATTCGACATCAGGGCCAGTAATAAAGCCAGCACAGACACCAGCAGCACCGCAACACGGGAGTAAAAAATTGCAGACCTGGCTTGCGGCATACTGCCTGTAACACTTTGATATAAATCCCGGATCAATACAGAAACCGCAGCAATGGAATCGGAAGAGGCCGAAGATAAAGTGGCGGATAATCCAGCCAACAACACCATCATGGCAAAAACAGCAGGCAAAGTCATCACAGCGACAGTGGTAAAGGCAAACTGATGATTTGTCAGATCCGGAGCCAGCAGCCGTGCAGAAATCCCAATCAAGGCAGGCAAAGCGGCAAAAAGCAGGTATAAAAGGCCGGAAAAAACAAAAGAGCGCCTGACACTTTTTACACTGCGGCCTGAATAAATACGTTGTCGAAACGAAGGGGTCGCCAACACGCCAACAGCCACCACTGCGGACAATGAAATAGCGGGCAACAGCTCCATCTGTTGCAACTGACCTGCAGTTTGGGCTTGAGTCACACTTTGCAAAACCAGCTCCAGACCACCAACAGCCTGCACAGCTGAATAACTCATCAGCAAAAAGCCACTGAACAACACCAGCGCCATCAGGCTGTCGGTCCAGATCACAGCTTTGTAGCCGCCAATCATCACATAGAAAGTAAAAGCCAATGCTATCAATAGTTTGGCATAAAACATCTCAATACCTGTGGCCCAGGATAAATACAAAGCTCCCCCAATGATATGAGCACCTAACCAGCCTAACGAGGCCAGAAATATCAGTACAGCACTGCCGTTTTTTACCCAGAGGTTGGCACCGACGTAATAACTCAGCTCCTCACTCATCGTCATAAAACGCATCCGGCGCAGCGGCGCAAACCACCAGGCGGTTAACAAAATACCTACAGCGCCCCCTATGCCATAAAGCATGCCACTCCAGCCATGAGTGTAAGCAAAGCC
>CBIMJC010000041.1:0-18628 GCA_966244125.1 uncultured Rheinheimera sp. | reverse complement strand
CCATTGCTGAACTGGATCTGCTTCAACCACCCGGCCATCACCGCTGCTTTTTGTGCTGGTTCTGCAGGGTACAACGGAGATTGTGGGTAGCTATCTTCCAGATATTGAATAATGGCCAACGACTGATTCAGACTCAGCTCCTCATCCTCCAGAGTTGGCACCAGCTCTGCCGGGTTCAACAGCTGGTACGCAGCACTGTGCTGCTCGCCGCCATTATTGATCAGATGCACAGGGCAATGTTCAACCTGCAGACCTTTTAAATTTAACGCAATACGCACTCTGTAGGCGGCGCTGGAGCGCCAGTAACCATGTAATTTCATTCTGTAATATCCCTGTAAGGCAGATACAAAAAAGCCAGTCGTCTCACACTCGTCAAACGACTGGCCTTATCACTCGAACCAAATTAAGCGCCGTATTTCACTACCTTTTGCTCTATGGCACCAAAGATGGAGTGGCCGTTTTGATCCAGCATTTCAATCCGGATACTGTCACCAAACTTCATAAAGGAAGTTTTAGCTGCACCATCACGGATAGTTTCAATCATCCGGATTTCGGCGATACAGCTATAACCTAAACCACCTTCATCAATGGAAGTGCCGTAGTCTGTGCCTTGTTTATTTGACACAGTGCCAGACCCTATCACAGCACCAGCGCCTAAATTACGGGTTTTAGCGGCATGAGCCACCAGTTGACCAAAATCAAAGGTCATATCAACACCAGCATTAGGTTTGCCAAACAGCTTACCGTTCAAATGTGACACTAAAGGCAAATGCAGCTTGGCATCCTGCCAGTCAGTGCCTAATTCATCCGGTGTTACAGCGACAGGGCTAAAAGCAGAGGCTGGTTTGGATTGAAAGAAACCAAAGCCCTTCGCCAATTCATTCGGAATTAAGCCCCTCAGGGAAACGTCGTTGACCAACATCACCAGACGAATTTTATGACGGGCATCTTCAGCACTGATGGCCATAGGCACATCATCGGTGATCACAGCCACTTCACCTTCAAAGTCGATGCCATAGTCTTCGCTGACAACTTCAATCGCATCACGTGGACCAATAAAGTCGTCTGAGCCGCCCTGATACATCAAAGGGTCTGTCCAGAAGCTCGGTGGCATTTCCGAGTTACGGGCACGGCGTACCAACTCGACGTGATTAACATAAGCACTGCCATCTGCCCACTGATAAGCGCGCGGCAAAGGCGATTCGCATTGTGCCTGGTCAAAAACCTGTTCACCGTGTACAGAGCCAGTGTTCAGCGCCTGATAGACTTCAGCTAACTGCGGAGCTGTTACAGACCAGTGATCCAGAGCCTGTTGCAGAGTAGCGGCAATATGCGATACAGCTAAACAACGGGATAAATCACGGCTGACCACTACGAGCTGGCCATCACGCTGGCCATTTTTCAAACTTGCTAACTTCATTTTTAATCCTTACACAGCAGCCGGTTTGACTTTCCAGCTATTGACATAGTCCGGGTTTTCCGTGGCTAAAGCCGCGTCGCCGACAGAAAGCGCATCGCGGGTATCCAGCATCACAGCCACTTCGTCGGTAAATTTCTTTTTATACTCACGACCCGCCGCAAAGGCTTTAGGATGAGGCCCGTGGGTAAAACCTGCAGGGTGAAAGGTCACCATGCCACGTTCAATATTGTCGCGGCTGAAAAAATCCCCTGCATGGTAAAACAGCACTTCGTCATAGTCGTCATTGTTATGGTAAAACGGCACTTTTAATGCGCCCGGATCACTTTCAATAGGACGAGGCACAAAAGTACAGACCACAAAACGCTGAGCGACAAAAGTGGTGTGTGCTGAAGGTGGTAAGTGGTATCTGTGGCTCATTAAAGGCCGGATATCGCGCCAGTTAATCCGCATCACCGCCAAATCACCGTGCCAGCCAATGGCATCCAGTGGGTTGTACGGATAGGTGATTTGCGATACCTCACCGTGACGTTTTACCTGCACCCTGCTCTGCTGTTCGCTGTACTGAGCTTTAAAAGCTTCATCTATTTTTGGGGTGTCGATCATGGCCGCATCAAAAATCGCATGATTGCCCACCAGACCTTTTTCCGGTAACTGGAACGAATCGTTGGTGGCTTCAATCATCAGCAAAAACAGCGGCTCTATGACTTCTAACCGCCACATAGTGGAGCGTGGGATCACCACATAATCGCCATCACGCAAGGTTAAATGCCCATAGTCACAAAAAAGCTCAGCCGCACCTTCGTGGACAAACAGCAGCTCATCGCCGTCGGCATTACGCACCAGATAATCCATCGACTCTGTTAAACGCCAGGTGCGCATTTTACAGTGTGCATTGTGCAATAAAGTCGGCACTTGCCATGGCGATACGTTTTGATTGCCTGCTATATCGTTAAAGTTATACAAACGTGGTTTTAACGGCCCTTCCCAGTCACTCCAGCCCGTTGGCGCATGGGTGTGATGGAAATGGGTTGCCGGGCCAAAAAAGCCACTGCGGCCCACTTCACGCTCATAAATAGCCCTGTCCGGAAAATCTGCATGAGCCTGACGGGAAACCTCGCCTTCTTTTAGCGGAAAAGACGCCCATTTACGCATAATTAAATCACTCCACGACGGATTTGATCTTCTTCAATGGATTCAAATAAAGCTTTGAAGTTGCCTTCGCCAAAACCTTCATTGCCTTTACGCTGAATGATTTCAAAGAATACAGGGCCAATCACAGTTTGGGTAAAAATCTGCAACAAAATGCCATCTTTCATTGGCGCACCGTCGATCAGAATACGCAGCTGTTTTAACTGCTCCAGATCTTCAGTATGGCCTTCCACCCGGGCGTTCACACGCTCGTAATAGGTATCAGGGGTTGGCATAAAGTCCATACCACGCTGGCGTAAAGTGCGGACTGTTTCGTAAATATTATCTGTGGTCAGCGCTATATGCTGAATACCTTCACCTTTGTATTCACGGATAAATTCTTCAATCTGAGATTTATCATCTGAAGATTCGTTGATTGGAATACGGATCTTACCGCACGGCGCTGTCATCGCCTTAGACACTAAGCCTGTCAGCTTGCCTTCGATATCAAAATAACGGATTTCGCGGAAATTCCCGATACGCTCATAAAAACCAGCCCAAACCGCCATATTGCCACGACGCACGTTATGGGTCAGGTGATCGATGACTTCTAAACCCACCTGATTTTTCGCCATTTCGGCCTGCCAGTTGTCATGGAACTTAAAATCCACGTCATAGACTGAATTCTGGCCATAACGGTCAACAAAATACAGCAGGCTGCTACCGATACCATAAACTGCAGGAATATTCAGTTCCATAGGGCCGACCTGATTCTGATACGGCTTAGCACCGTTTGCTACTGAATGTTTTAAGGCCTCTGCGGCGTCTTTGACCCGGAAAGCCATAGCGCAAACGCTTGGACCATGTTCAGCAGCAAATTGCTCCGCCTGAGAGTTTGGCTGACCGTTCACAATAAAATTCACATCACCTTGTTTGTATAACCAGGCCTCTTTTGAGCGGTGTTTGGCCACTTCAGTAAAACCTAAAGACTTAAACAGCTGCTTCAGATCCGCAATGCCCTGCTCTGTGGCGGCAGTGTATTCAACAAATTCAAAACCATCGGTGCCCAAAGGGTTAATAGGGTCAAACATAAATGTCTCCAGACAAAAATAAGGCAAGTTTGTGCTTATCTTGCGCTTGCCGGAAAAAAAAGAAAGAGAGGCCTGAAGGATGACGAAAAGGCTAAAAAAGGCCTGTTTTGTACAGAATAACTGACAAAAATGCTATTTCGCTGAAATAAGAAGCAAAAAGGCCCTAAAACGAGTTTTAGGGCCTTGAATTTGTAGAGCAAATCACACAAGACGTATCTAAATTTTTACGCTCTTGCGGTTAATGCCATATTCGCGCAGTTTGTTGGCGACTGCGGTGTGGCTTAACCCAAGTTTTTTTGCTAACTGGCGTGAACTTGGATAAGCCGGATAAAGCTTTCTGAGCAGGTCCGCCTCAAAATTTCGCACCGCTTCATCCAGCGTGCCGTCAAAGTCTTTCTCCAGATAACCAAAGTCGCTGGTGTAACTGGGGAGCTGCATATGCTCTTTATCCAGCTCATACCCTTCAAGTAAAGTCACAGCGCGGTACAAGGCATTTTCTAACTGGCGCACATTACCTGGCCAGGGGTAATGCTGTAAAAAATTAGCACAGGGGTCGGTCAGTTTTGGCGCTTTACGACCTAAACGGGCGGCAAAACGGGCAATAAAAAATTCAGCCAGAGGCACGACGTCCTGTTTGCGCTCACGCAGTGGCGGTAAACTCAGCGTCAGTACATTGAGGCGATAAAACAAATCCTCGCGGAATTTACCTTCCTGCACCATCGCAGGCAGGTCTTTTTGTGTGGTGCAAATCACCCGCACATCCACTTTGACTTCATTTTCATCCCCCACCCGACGGAAACTGCCATCCTGTAAAAAGCGGATAAGCTTAGTTTGCAGCTCCCGCGACATCTCGCCGACTTCGTCAAGGAACACAGTGCCTTTGTTGGCCTGCTCAAAAATACCTTTTTTCGCTTCACTGGCACCGGGGAATGCATGAGGGCCGTGGCCAAAAAGCTCAGACTCAGCCACTAAATCCGGCATAGCGGCCACGTTGACGGCTAAAAAAGGTTTACCTGTTCTGCTGCTCGCAGCATGGCAAGCGCGGGCTAATACTTCTTTGCCCGTCCCTGTCTCGCCCATAATCAAAATAGGGGCGTCCAACTGAGCCATTTTTTTTGCTTCACGCACTACTTTACGCATTAAGTTGCTGTGCGCATGCAGATTGTTAAAACTCTCCTGATCACCTTTTTTAAACACCACCATCTGCTCACCTAAGCGGCTTTCAGATTTCAGGTTCAGTACAGCGCCAGCCAGAATGTCTTTGCCCGACTCATCCGGCACCAGCACTGGCAACAAATCGGCGATAAATCTTTTGTTCTGAATTTCCACTCTGCGGGTTTGTGCCAGTACATCATCACTTTCCAGCCAGCGGCTTAAATTAAAGCCCTTGACCATAGCGGTCAGTGACTGGCCTTCAATAGCACTGCGCTCCATCGACAAGGCTTCAAGCGCCGCTTCGTTAATAATGGTGACATTGGCTTTAGTGTCTACAGCGATGATGCCATCAGGCAAAGTGCGTAATAAGGTGCTTAGCTCGTTATGTTCGCGCTCAGACGGCATAAAAGCTGTGGTCTTCACATCGTCCACACCAGGAATACGGCGGATTTTCGCCATCAGCTCCTGAAACTTTTCAAATTCAACGGTCGGAAAGGACACAAAAATCCGTCCAAGAGCCGGATCCACTTCGATACCACGCAAATCCAACTGATAGCTGACCAGGATATTTAATACTTCCTGGGTGATCCCCAGCCGGTCCTGGCAATGAATTTCTAACCTCATGATACAAAACCACCTTAAGCTTTTGCCTTAGCTTAATCATACGGTAAAGAGGCTCGGGCAGACCAGTATTATTTGTAAAGAAATATGCACAACCCCTTCGTACTTGAAGCCGCAGCGGCGTTGTCTGCGCTCTTTCGCCCCAATCACATAGGACAACTATGTTCATGGGGACTCTTTCACTTGTCGCCTTGCTGCAACATCAATTACTTTGGGGTATGGGGGTATGGGGGTATAACGGGTATAGAGGGAGTAAGGACCAACAAAGAAAAGGCCTGCAGAGGCAGGCCATGAAGGTCGAAGTTAAGAAGCTAACAACGCATCTGTTTTGGCTGCACAGATAAAATCGTTTTTATGCAGGCCTTTAATTGAGTGGGACCACCAGGTGACCGTCAGCTTGCCCCATTCCAGCAGCAGCGCCGGGTGGTGGCCTTCATCTTCAGCCAGTTGCGCCACTTTCTGATGAAAAGCCCAGGCCAGCTTAAAATTTTTAAATTTAAACTCACGTTCCAGTTGCAAAATGCCATCACGGGCCACCGGAGTCCAATCTGGGATCTGGTGCATCAGTTGTGCTAATTCTTCATCGGATACCCTGGGAGCATCAGCACGACAGGCTTCACATTTCGCTTGTTTTAATTCAGACATTTTCTAATTCTCTGTGATGGGCCACTTTTAGCTGGCCTTTTTTTCTTTAGGCGGAAATTTAGGAGCATGCAAACCCAGGGCTTTGGCCTGTTGAACCATTGCCATCAAATCCAGCTGGGACACATCAAATAAATCGTTAATCGAATTAATCATAAAATACACAGGCTGCATAATGTCGATGCGATAAGGTGTGCGCAGCACATCCACGACATCAAAAGCTTTGCGCTCTGGTACATCAGAGCCAATAGCGTATTGAGTTTCACCTGGTGAGGATAAAATACCACCACCATAAATGCGTAAGCCGTCTTTGCTGTTTAATAAGCCAAATTCGATAGTGAACCAGTACAAACGTGCCAGATACACCCTGTCTTCTTTGCTGGCCGCTAAACCCAGTTTGCCGTAGGTATGAGTAAATTCTGCAAAAGCCGGGTGGGTCAGCATGGCGCAATGACCGAAGATTTCATGGAATACATCAGGTTCCTGCAGGTAATCAAACTCTTCCCTGCTGCGGATAAAGGTCGCCACCGGAAATTCTTTGTTCGCCAACAGCTGGAAAAACCGGTCAAAACTAATGAGTGCCGGTACCTCTGTCACTTTCCAGCCTGTAGCAGGCTCCAGAACAGCGTTAATTTCTGCCAGTTGTGGAATACGGTCGACGGGCAGGTTGAGCTTTTGCAGTCCATCCAGATATTCATCACAGGCTTTGCCTTTTATGCAGGATAACTGACGCTGCATTAATTCAGACCAGATCTGATTCTCTTCCGCTGACCAGTGAATAAAGCCATCATCGTCCGACTGGTGCGATACGTATTTACTTGATTTACTCATAGAACCCTGTTGTTTTTTTGTTTTACCCAAAGTCAGTGCGGATGCAAGTCAGAATGCAGCAGCGTTACAGACAAAAGGTAAATGGGCTTTGCCCTTTAGTTGCGGCAGATACTAGAGGATTGGACAACGACTGTTAACCCATGGTCGAGTTGACGTGAACGTCAACTCTATCCATTTTGTAAAGCTATGGTTACAACGACAAGGGGCTCTTCTGCTGTTTTTGCTGCATCAGGCTCAGCGCCTGAGCCAGGTCAGCAATAATATCTTCGACATGCTCAAGCCCAACAGAAATACGGATCAAACCATCACTGATACCTGCCATTCGGCGCTCTTCAGCGCTGTAGGGGCTGTGAGTCATAGAGGCCGGATGCTGGATAAGCGACTCGGCGTCTCCCAGGCTGACCGCCAGACTGAACAACTTACATTGATTAATAAAATAGCGGCCATCGTCCAGACTACCTTTGAGCTCAAAGGCCAGCACACCGCCTGCTGCTTTCATTTGTTTGCCAATATATTGATAGCCGGGATGCGATCTTAACCCCGGGTAATAGACCTGGCCTACCGCCGGATGAGCTTCGAGAAATTCCGCTACTTTTTGCGCATTCTGGCAATGCCTCTCCATCCGCACCGACAAGGTTTTTAAGCCGCGGATAATCAGCCAGGCATCATGCGGGCTGATGGTGGCCCCCATGTCTTTTAAGGTCGTCAGTTTAATCTGAGTGATCCGCTCAGTGCTGCCGACAATAATACCAGCCACCACATCACCATGACCGTTCAGGTACTTGGTTGCACTGTGCAACACAAGGTCTATGCCATAGTCAGCTGGTTTTTGCAGTAATGGCGTCAGGAAGGTGTTGTCGATCACCGAAATCAGCTGGTGCTGTTTGGCAAAGCGGCCAATAAATTCTACGTCCAACACAGTCAAAGTTGGATTAATGGGGGTTTCGGCAAAAATCATTTTGGTGTTGGCTTTAAGTGCTTGTTTGATGGCGTTGTGGTCCGTCATATCGACAAAACTGACCTCTATGCCATAACGGGCAAACTGATGATTAAACAGTGCAAAACTACAGCCATAAATGGCTTTGCTGGCGATCAGATGATCCCCCTGTTGTAAAAAGGCCATAGTGGCAGCAGCAACAGCGCCCATGCCAGTGGCTGTTGCTGCGGCATCTTCCATGCCCTCCAAAGCTGCAACTTTCAGCTCCAGCTCTCTTGTGGTTGGATTGCCTAACCTGGTGTAGATATAACCAGGCTCTTCACCGGCAAAACGCGCTGCGCCTTGTTCGGCGCTGTCAAAAACAAAAGTAGAGGTCTGGTACAAAGGCGTGGCTAAAGCGCCATGTGGATTTAAACCGGTTTTTCCGGCATGTATACATACCGTATCAGGATGACTGTACTGCTTACTCATAAAACACCTGTTGCTGGATACCCTTCGTACTTGAAGCTGCAGCGTTGTTGACCGCACTCCTCGCCCCATTCACATAGGACAACTATGCTTATGGGGTCTCGCTCGCTTATCGCCTAGCTGCAGCACCAATTACTTTGGGTATGTATTTACTTGTTATGCGTTTTTTTACTTTATCTAAACAAAAGGTTATATCAGCGACAAGGCATATAGACATCTGACGGTCTGTCGCAGCACCGTCAGTTCGAGCAGAAACAATAAGAGATGTAGCGTTAAGTTGACAAAGTTTCAGCTTTACCCAGTAAACGCCGTACCAAGGCTTTACTTAAATCCAGCAAACTTAATTTCTGATGTTGCGCCAGGGGTAAAGGCCTTAGCAGCTGCTGTGCAGCCAAACCTAAACGGGCCACCAGCATACCTGCAATTACCCCTTGCCCTGCGCGCATCGATAATTTGCCTGTCAGTTCAGCACCTACCAGATCCGCGCCTAAATCCAGTGCAAGCTCCGAACTGCCAGCCCAAAACAAAGCCGCAAATAAATGTTTGATCAGCAACAGACTACGTAATTGCCCCAAAGAGGCACCATAAGTGTCCGCCATTTGACGCAACAATCTACTGGTCCGCCACAGCACCAACAACATATCGGCCAGGGCAAAAGGACTGACTGCAACGGCCACAGCGGTATCAGCCGAGGCTTGATGGATTAGCTGACGCACTTTTGCATCGGCTTTACTCAGCACTTTAAGTTCAAATAAATCCAACAACTCCTGATCGCTGTGTTCTGGCTGCTTTTGTGCTTTCCAGTCGGCCAGGTCCTGTTTTGCCGATTCAGGCAATACAGCCGCTATATCCAGGCAAAGCTGCTCCGCTTCACCGTATTGAATGTTGGCATGAATACGCTGGTGCGACTGCTGCCAGTGGCGGGTTTTGACTAAACGTCGCCATAAGCGCCATTCCCGTAGCAATAGCAAGCTACCTAAGGTTAATAAAGCAGCACAACATAAAGCCTGCAGCACAGTACTGATACCTGGTGCCAGAAAAGCCTGTTGGATGATTGTCACGGCGCTGTACAAAGCCACCGCTACTAACAGCACAACACTGCTGATCCCAGCCCACATCATCGCCGACACAGGCTTGCGTTTTGCTGGTTCCGACTCGGGCTGTGGTTCAGCCGCAAAATCGGCCTGATCAAACCGCACAGCCTTTGCCATAGGCAGTTCCGATACCGTATCAGTGCCAATAAAATCGGCCGCGTTATAGCTTTTGGCTTGTTTTAAGTCTGTCATGTCAGTTTATCTCCTAACAGGTATTCAAGCAGATGATCCAGCCGGATATGCCCTAATACCTGTTGTTGAGGCCATGGCAAAGGCGCCAGGGATTGAAACTCAAACTGATGTTCGGTAAACAGCTGATGATCCGGCCAGTAACGTGGCACGTCGCCAGGGTAATAGGTCAGCGCCTCCCCTGTTTGCGCACTTAAGCCACGTAAACAAGGTTGTTGTGCGCCCTTGTGTCTGACAAAACCCGCTTCACTGGCTTTAATAGCTGCTATGGCCATCACTTCGTAAGGGCAAAGCTGGAACTTCACGCTCTGCAAATGCTGCAGTAAAAGCTGCTGCAAAAGCAAAGTCAGCGCCTGATGCTGATCCGGCGTAACATGGTCAGCTTTGCTGGCCGCAAATAACACTTTGCTGATCCTGGGTTTGAAAATACTTCTCAGCCAGTGCTGCGGGCCATAATCAAAACTTTGCAAAATCAGCAGCAAACTTTGTTTTAGTTCCAAAAGCGCAGACTCGCCTGCATTCAGTGCGCCTAAAATATCAACCAGCACCACCTGACGGTCTAAATCAGAAAAGTAATGGCGGTAAAAAGGCTCAATTACTTTGCTTTGGTAGCTGGCAAAATGTTTTTGCATCAGGTCCACCAAAGCACCACCTTGTGCTAATTGTTCTGGCAATAAAGGCAGCAGTTGCAACAAAGGCGTGCCTGCAAATTCACCAGGCACCAGTAACCGGCCTGGCTGATTTAAATAAGCACCAGCCACTTCACGAAATTGTTGCAGTAAGCTGCTGTATTCACTGCACAACTCCTGCACAGAAAGCACTGAAACATCTTTTAAATCAAAGGCCTCCAGCCGTTTTCTAAAGGTTTCTGCGGTGGCCGCTCTATGGGGTTGGGCAAAGAGTGACCAGCTTTGTTCACACCACTGCCGGTAACTTTGCTGCAGCATAGGTAAGTCCAGCAGCCACTCCCCCGGATAATCCACCAGCACCAGTTCGGTTTGCTGATAATCCTGAAAACGGGCGCGTAAGCTGGACTCGCTCTGATAACGCAAAGCTAAGGTTAACTGACTCCAGCCTACTGTTGACGGTGGCCAGCAGGCAGGTTGTTGCTGCAGGTAACTTAAGTTTTTTTCAAAACTAAAACGGGGCAATTGCAGCGACTGATTGTCATCAATGCGGGCACCTAACCAGCGTTGTTGCATCACGGAAAAAAACGGCAAATGGGAAGAGTGACTTTGTGTCAGCTGATGCACTATAGCGGTCAGGAGCGCAGTTTTGCCTGCGCCACTCAGGCCTGTCACCCCGAGTCTGAGCTGACGGTGAAAGGTGCGCTTTGTCAGTTGTTCTGAATGCCAGCGCGCCTTTTTTAACCAATCCATGCAGTGTTCCTAGTGGGTGTTTGTTCGACAATTCGACAAACTTATTCGCTATGTCGACTACAACTTGCTGATTTCTCTGTTCAGTTGAAACTTGGCAGAGGTGACATGAGTTTCCATGTCGCGTAAACGTAATTCCAGACTGTTAAACTGATTGACCAGGTGGTGTAAGGCCGATTTTGGCACCTCACCTCTTTGCCAAACCCGGGTTTTCACTTCCACAGGGCGTTCATCGTAAGAAGGTTCTGTCAGGCCTTTTTTTGCCTCATGCACGGATTTCTTTTCCAGAATAAACCAGGCAGCAACGTACAAGACAGGCAATAAACCACCTAAACCTAATAACACCGCAGTGACCACAATCAGCCGCACTAACCAGACTTCCCAGCCAAAGTAGTCTGCAATACCAGCACAGACCCCGGCCAGTTTGCCGTTGCGGTCATCCCGCAACAGCTCTTTGCGTAGTTTAGTCATGTTTCTCTCTCCACTTCGGCGACTCTGCATCTAAAATCGCTTCCAGCGTTTTGATGCGGTCCGCCATTTTTTCGGCACGATGGGACAACTCATTCAGTTGAGCCAGTTCACTGTCCCCCAAACCTTCACCAATTTTGTTTTTGCTTCTGTAGTGCATAAAGACCCACAGTGGCGCCACAAAAATCATGAACAGGATAAAAGGTACACCAATAATTTCATGAAGTGTCATTGCCAGCTCCTAAAACGCCTGATAATCAGGCGTTATCTTTTTTAGACATTTTAGCTTTTAATTCAGCCAGTTCGTTATCGATTTTGTCAGATGAAGCCAGTTCTGCAAACTCATCTTTTAAGGTCTTTTTGCCTAAATCGTAGGATTCAACCTGAGCTTCCAGCGAATCGATTTTTTGCTCATAACGCTCAAACTTGTACATGGCATCATTTAAGCGGTTGCTGTCTAAAGTGCGTTTTACGTCTAAACGGGATGACACTGTCTTCTGACGCATCAGCATAGCTTTCTGACGGGCTTTAGCATCCGCCAGCTTATCCTGCAGCTGAGCCACTTCATCCTGTAACTTGCTGACATGTTCATCTAAATGAGTAATGTCGGCAGCCACCGCTGCAGCCTGGTCGGCCGCTTTCTGACGTTCAATCAAGGCCGCACGGGCTAAGTCTTCACGTTCTTTGCTTAAAGCCAGTTCAGCTTTTGCCTGCCAGTCGGCCACTTCAGCTTCTAACTTAGCCACAACACGTTGCAGTTCTTTTTTCTCTGCAATGGTTTTGGCTGAGGTAGAACGTACTTCAACCAGCGTGTCTTCCATTTCCTGAATAATCAGGCGGACCATTTTTTCCGGATCTTCTGCTTTATCTAATAAAGCATTGATGTTGGAGTTTACGATATCTGAAAAGCGAGAGAAGATACCCATAATGTTTTACCTCTAAATGACTTGTTGGATTCGCTATTACCTATTCAGGTTTCTTGCCAACTTGCCAAAATAATTTAAATCATTGTTTTATATGTATTTTATTTATATCACAAAAAGACTATGCCAAGTTCATGTTATGAAATACACTACTTATTAGTTAATTTCACCACTTCGTAAATCCAAATGAGCAGAAGTTTTCAGCAAGACAACTTAATAGGCCAGTCCAACAGCTTTTTAAACGTTTTGGATCAGGTTTCTCAAATCGCTCCATTGCACAAACCCGTGCTGATTATCGGAGAAAGAGGCACAGGTAAGGAGCTGATCGCAGCCCGTCTACATTACCTGTCTCAGCGCTGGGATCAAAATTATTTAACCTTAAACTGTGCAGCGCTGAACGAAAACCTGCTGGAAAGTGAACTCTTTGGTCACGAAGCCGGTGCATTCACCGGGGCTGCAAAACGTCATGAGGGCCGCTTTGAGCGCGCTAACGGCGGTACTTTATTTTTAGATGAGCTGGCGAACACCCCTGCTATGGTGCAGGAAAAGTTACTGCGGGTCATTGAATACGGCGAGTTTGAACGGGTTGGTGGCAGTCGCCCGGTCAAAGTCGACGTGCGGTTGATTTGCGCAACGAACGAAGATTTACCTTCGATGGCTGAACTGGGCGAATTTCGTGCCGACTTACTGGACCGGCTGGCCTTTGATGTGATCACTTTGCCGCCCATGCGTGAACGGCAGGAAGATATTCTGGTGCTGGCAGAACATTTTGCCGTCAATATGGCGCGTGAACTGGGCTTTGAACTTTTCAGCGGCTTTAGTGAAAAAGCCAAACGTGTCCTGCTGGATTACGATTGGCCAGGTAATGTGCGTGAGCTGAAAAACGTGGTGGAACGCAGCGTCTACCGCACCAACAACCCTTATGTGCCGGTGCATCATATCCAGCTTGATCCTTTTGAGTCGCCATTTCGGCCCAGAACCCGGGTCCGTACTTTAGACCGCAAGCCGCAACCCGACAAAGCAGTAGTAGCCAGCAAAGAGCAAAGCAGCGATAATCTGCAGCCTTCAGTAAAAGTGGCTTCTGTGTTTGAGTTTAATCAGGTACAGGACTTTAAAGTCTTGTCAGAAAACTTTGAAATGGACCTGATAAAACAGGCACTTGCAGCCTGTCAGTTTAATCAGAAGAAAACCGCTGAAGCATTGAATCTGACCTATCATCAGTTACGTGGTTATATGAAAAAGTACAAACTGCTGGACAGCCAACAATGATCAAAGCCTTACTGAGCCTGATGGTCCCCTGTGGCTCACTCTTGATACTCAGCGCCTGTCAGCCTGATATCCCGGAAACTATCCAGCAGGGCATGGTGTACTGTTCCGAAGGCTCTCCTGAGAGTTTTAATCCGCAGCGGGTCACCTCTGGCACTACTATAGATGCGATTAGCCAGCAGTTGTACGACCGTCTGCTGGATATAGACCCCATTACAGGGGAGCTGTTGCCGGCGTTGGCCACAGCCTGGCGTTTAAGTGAAGATGGTAAAACCTACTGGTTTAGTCTGCGTAGCGACATACAATTTCACCATACGGCGTTTTTCTCTCCGACCAGGCCACTGAACGCCGATGATGTCACTTTTACCTTTAACCGTATTTTGCAGGCCGATCATCCTTACCATGATGTAGGTGGGGCAAACTATCCGTATTTTCAGAGTGTCGACTGGGGCTCTCTGGTGAAGGCCGTTGTGGCAGAAAACAGTACCACAGTGCGCTTTGAACTAACCCGCCCTGACAGCTCATTTTTGTCCAATCTGGCGACAGATTTTGCTGCAGTGTTATCTGCACAATACGCTGAAGAGCTGTTGCAACAAGGTACTCCAGAACTGTTGGACCAAAGACCTGTAGGCACAGGCCCCTTCTTTTTTAAAGAATATAAAAAAGACCAGTTTATCCGTTATTACCGCCATCCTGAGTATTGGCGTGGCAATACTGAACTTACACAATTGGTGTTTGATTTAGTGCCGGATAATGCCAAACGTATGGCCAAACTCCTGACCCATGAATGTGATGTGGTGGCATACCCCAGAAACGCTGAGCTGAAACTTATTACAGAGCGGCCTGATGTGGAAGTGCAAAGCCAGACCAGTATGAACGTGGGTTTCTGGGCTTTTAACACTAAAAAACCCCCTTTTGACAATGTACTGGTACGAAAAGCTCTGGCTTATGCCATCAATAAAGATGCGATACTGGATGCGGTCTATTTTGGTTATGCCGACAAAGCAAAAACTTTATTGCCGCCGACATCATGGGCTTTTTACCATGACTTGCCTGAACAGCAATACGACCCGGTAAAAGCCAAAGAGTTATTAGCCCAGGCCGGATATCCGAAGGGCTTCCGGATGGATATCTGGGCCATGCCTGTGCAACGTTTGTATAATCCAAATGCGCTAAAAATGGCAGAGCTGATGCAGGCCGATCTAGCCAAGATTGGTGTGCAGGCTTCTGTGATTTCGTTTGAATGGAATAGCTTCAGACGCAAACTCTCTGAATTCGAACATGATTCGGTGCTGATCGGCTGGTCTGCTGATAATGCAGATCCGGATAACTTTTTCCGGCCACTGTTAAGCTGCAGTGCGGCAGAGTCAGGCAGTAACAGAGCCAACTGGTGTGATCCTAATTTTGACAACCTGATCAATCAGGCGCTGCTCACCGCAGATGTCAAACAAAGGCGCAGTTTTTATTTAACAGCTCAGCTTTATCTGGATGAACAGATGCCCTTGCTCAGTATTGCGCACTCCAAACGTTTTCAGGCTAAAAGTGTCAAAGTCACAGGGGTGACTATTAACCCTTATGGTGGTATTTCCATGGCTGCAGCGAGAAAATCCTTATGATGCTGCATTATTTTTTACGCCGTGCTTTTTTAATAGGTTTTGTATTTGTTGCCTTAACTGTATTGGCTTTTAGTTTAAGTTACCTGTTCCCTGGAGACATGCTGAATAACATCTCCGGCCTGACAGATATTCAGCCGGAACAACGGCAGCAGTTGATTCAGTATTATGCTCTGGACCATTCTTTGTTGCAGCAGTACATAGCCTATGTGAACCGTATTCTGGACGGTGAATGGGGCTTGTCATTTTCCAGCCAACAACCTGTGTTATCTGAAATTATCGCTGTATTTCCAGCCACACTGGAACTGGCCAGCTACGCCCTGATTTTATCTTTTGTGTTAGGTATACCACTGGGATTGTTTGCGGCAGTCAAAGCCGATAGTTTTTTTGGCAAGCTGATTTCCGCTGTGACTCTTGTGGCTTATTCCATTCCTATTTTCTGGTGGGCACTGCTGCTTATTATGTTGTTTTCGCTGACGCTGGGGGTGTTGCCCACAGCAGGTCGTATTAATGTGTTATTCGATATCCCAACCACCACGGGTTTTATGTTGCCGGATATCTGGTTATCCGATATCCACTATAAATCTGAAGCTACCCAGGACGCTTTACGTCATTTGTTGTTACCGGCCGTAGTGCTGGCGACTTACCCAACCACTGTGATGATCCGTTTTACCCGTGATTCGATGTTGGCCGTATTGGATCAAAGTTATATAAAAACAGCCCGGGCCAAAGGCTTAAGCCGCTTTGAGGTGCTGTATCACCATGGCTTGCGTAATGCGCTCTTGCCCGTGATCCGGCAAATTGGTTTGCAGTTTAGTACCCTGATCACTCTTGCCATGATTACCGAAGTTATTTTCTCCTGGCCCGGCATAGGCCAGTGGCTGCTGGACAGTATCTATCAGCGTAATTATCCGGCTATTCAGGGTGGTTTATTGGTGGTGTCCTGTTTAGTGATAGTAGTGAATATGCTGACTGAAATTCTGCATACTTTGTTTAATCCGCTGGCCAGGAAAGCATAAATGAAAAAATTCCGGCTGTATTTTGAGGAACAAAACCGCGGGCCTTTAACCCAGTTGTGGCAGCAGTTTCAGCGCCAGCATGCGGCGGTGCTTGGTCTGGTGATGTTTTCTTTTTTTCTGTTGCTGACGCTGTTTGCGCCTCTGATCACGCCACATAATCCTTATGTGCAAAATCCGGATCTGCTGTTACTGGCACCGTCCTGGAGCGACCAGGGTTTAGTGCAGTATCCTTTTGGCACAGACGATTTGGGCCGTGACCTGATGTCCCGCCTGATGAAAGGGGCAACTTACACCTTCGGCATTGCACTGGTGACTGTGATGGGCTCTTTGCTGATGGGGTTAGCTTTAGGGGCTATGGCCGGCATGAGTAAAGGCGTTAAATCCAGTATTTTTAACCATGTGCTGGATTTAGCATTAACCATCCCTTCCCTGTTGCTGGCGATCATTATAGTGGCAGTATTAGGCCCTGGCCTGTGGAACACCACCTGGGCCATTATGCTGGCGCTGTTGCCGCAGTTTGTGCATGGGATCCGTAATGCGATACAAGACACCTTAAAACAGGATTATGTGGCGGCTTACCGGCTGGACGGCGCCTCCAACTGGCAGGTGCTGCGTTATGCGGTACTGCCAAACATTTGGGAGCATTTGACGGTAATGGCGACTATGGCGCTTTCAACCGCGATTCTGGATATAGCAGCTTTGGGCTTTTTAGGTTTAGGTGCACAGGCCCCCACCTCTGAATGGGGTGTGATGATTGCCGATGCGCTGGATTTAATCTATCTGGCGCCCTGGGCCATAGCTTTGCCAGGGATCTTAGTTTTTGCTGCGGTGTTGTCGGTTAATCTGGTAGGTGACGGTTTGCGTACAGCGATGAAAAAACGGCGGGAAAACTGATGATTCTGCTCGATATTAAAAACCTGACAATAGAGCTGGAAACACCGGAAGGCTTAATTCGTGCTGTCGACAGAGTCAACCTGACCATAAGGGAAGGTGAAATTCGTGGCCTGGTGGGTGAATCTGGTTCAGGCAAAAGTTTAATCGCCAAAGCCATAGTGGGTGTGCTTAACAAAAGATGGCATATCACAGCAGACCGTTTCAGCTGGGCAGGTCAGGATTTACTCCGTTTATCTTATGAAGAACAGCGCAAAATCATAGGCCGTGATATCGCCATGATTTATCAGGAACCCAGCCGCAGTATGGATCCGACCGCACCTATTCTCGAGCAATTAATAGAGTCTATTCCGGATTCAGAGCTGGAAAGCAGCTGGTGGGGCCGCCCTTTCGAACGTCGGAAAAAAGCCATAGCCCTGCTGCATAAAGTCGGTATTCGGGATCATCAGGCAATTTTTAACTCTTACCCTTATCAGTTGCCCGAAGGGGTTTGTCAGAAAATCATGATCGCTATGGCGATAGCCAAAAAGCCTAAGCTTCTGATCGCAGACGAACCGACTACAGCACTGGAAAGCACCACTCAGGCGCAATTATTCCGTTTGCTGGCCAGTTTTAATCAGCTTAAAGGCATGTCGATTTTATTGATTAGCCACGAGCTGGAAACCGTAGCACGTAATACCCAAACCTTAAGCGTGCTTTATTGCGGTCAGTTGGTGGAAGCAGGTGAAACAGCTGTTATTTTAAATCAGCCTTTTCATCCCTACACAGATGCGCTGATTAAAAGTGTGCCGGAATTTCAACCGCAACTGGCCAGCAAGCAGGCTTTATACGCCTTACACGGCAGTATTCCCACCTTGCAGCATTTACCTATAGGCTGTCGTTTAGGGCCACGTTGCCCTAATGCGCGCAAAGAATGTGTCAAAACACCAGTGCTGGATCGCTTACAAAACCATTACTTCAGTTGCCACTTTCCACTGCAGGTTAAAAAGTTATGACCACGCCTTTACTGGAAATCCGCCAACTGTATAAAAGCTATCAGAAAGCTCAGGGGATCTTTGGCCGTAAAACCATTCAGGCCCTGTCTGATATCAGTTTTAGTCTCTATCCTGGTCAAACCCTGGCTATTGTTGGTGAAACAGGTTCAGGCAAAAGTACACTGGCAAAATTGCTGGTGGGTATAGAAACACCAGACAGCGGTGAAATATTGCTGGAAGGTCAGACGGTGACCATCAGTGACTATAAGAAATACAACCATGTGATCCGCTACATCTTTCAGGACCCGGCCCGTTCACTGAACCCGCATCAGAAAGTAGGACAAATGCTGGACGATGTGTTGCGCTACAGCACCCAACTGGATGAGGAACAACGTCAGGATAAAATCCATCAAACCTTACAGCAATTAGGTTTAATGGAAGAGCACGCTGATTACTACCCTCATATGTTCTCGGGCGGCCAATTGCAGCGTGTGCTGATCGCATTCAGTCTTCTGCACAAAC
>CBIMJC010000040.1:0-18652 GCA_966244125.1 uncultured Rheinheimera sp. | reverse complement strand
GTACAGCTTTGGCTGCGGCCATCGCGACCCATTGGTCCCAACGTTTTGGATCATAACCAGCGTTTAACAGCACGCTTTGTGCTGCGGTCGGGGAGTTATCCAAAATAGTCTCGTCAATATCAACAATAATGGCCAAAGGCAGCTGCTGGTAGCGACTGCTCTGGTTGGGTAAGGCGGTCCAGTTTTTATCTGCGATAGCATGAGGCAACTGCAGGGCAGCGGTCTGGTAGGTTTGTATGGCGCTGGCTTTAAATTCGGCTGAGGTTTGGTACCACAAAGTGGCATTCATATTGTCATGCGCTGCTGCATGTGAAGCAAAAGTGCATAACAGCAGGCTGGTTAGCAGCGAAGATACAGAGGATTTCATCAGAGACTCCATCGGAAAAATTAGCAGGTTAAAAGGACTGGGTTGTTTCGACATAGAAAAAAGCCCCCGCACTGCGGAGGCCTTCAGATTCAGGCTTTGTCCGCGGCGGGTTCAGCTTTGGCTGCTTTGTCAGACTGTTTATCCGACAAATTATTCAGAGAAATCACCTTAGTTTTACTGATCTTATGACGATAAATCTCACGCAGATAGTGAATAGACTTTTTCACACTGTCGCGGGACAAACGAATGTCATTGATTGAGACAAATTTGTCTTTATTGCGGATCAGCTCACGGTATTTTTTCTCGTACATAGGTTTGATCGCATACCAGTTGGTATCGAGAATTTTCGCCGGGTTTTCAAACTCATGCAGCATGCTGTCTAAACGTTCTTCGTCAAAGTGTTCGTCACGGATAAAGTCCAGCATGGCTTTGTCCAGCGAGTCATTAAAACGGTAATCGTCTTTGGCGAAACAACGTTTGATAAAAGACACAATCAGGGTCAGGAAATCGTCACTTAAACACGGACTTTTTACAATCAGTGTAGTTAACGAGATATTGGCTGACGCGCCAATCACCAGTGCATAACGTTTTAAGGTGGTGTTTGGGAACAGGGTGTTTAAATGACTTTTCAGGCGATTTAAATCCATGTACGACAGTTTGTAGTCTTTTGGTAACGAGATGATAGAGACCACAGACGAACAGTTTTTAAAGAAGTGCAGGTCTTTTAAGTCTTTTGGATCGTAGCCGCTTTTGACATAAGACGCTAAAGCTTCGCGGTAACGGCCAGACTCTATAGGCAATAAACTGATCCCCTCAATGGCCTGGGTCACCTTGTTAAAGTGCGGCAGGTCGATGGAGCGGAAGAACAAGTCGTCAATGTTTAAACCACTGTTGCTGTTTTTGTCGAACAGTTTCAGTTTATCCACAGCAGCAGGCGCGTTTGGAATAACAGATTCGGCATAAGCCACAGCCACAGGGCCGGCCAGACTCATAAACAAGTCATTGGCGTCTAAACGAATGGTTTCACCAATGTCGATACCAGCACGGCGGAAGTAATTTTCGTCGTAGTCTGTGGTCACAGCCTGAGCCGTTAAAATGTTGAAAATTTGCTGGGAAATATACTGGTTAGCATATTTTTCCATTGCATTAACGTCGATGTGCTGAATTTCACCGTCATCGGTTTCTTCGGCATAACGCATAATATCGTTGGAAATCAGCATCATGGCGTTCCATGGACGGATGCGGTGCATCACGCTGGATTCAGCACTGTCTTCATTTTCCAGGTTGTAGGAGAAATCCCACTCTTCGGCCAGGTATTTACATAACAGACGGCCTGAGTTGATATGCAGCGCTTCTGACATCTCGACACCATGGTCGGTAATATTCGGCAGAATACAGATACCACTGGTGAAAATCGGCTCAAACACAAATGAATGACCAGCGTTGGCTTCGTTTTCCATCTCAGGTCTGGTGTCGAAGGTTTTGGCCATATAAGCGTACTGCTGCGCCAAACCGAATTCTGAAGCCATACCAGAACCTGTACCACCGCCAGCACTGAAAATATAGAAATACAAACGGGACTGGTTGGCTTTGATGCCACAGGAGTCAATCAGGTAAGAGTGAATGAATTTCCAGTCCGGGTTGGAGAACTTTTGTGTGTCTTTGTTCAGAATGATTTTTGCTAAATACTGACCCAGAATAGGGGCGTTACCTGCACCACCTGCATGGACTTCGGACAGGTCCATGATTTTCATTTTGTTGTAATCTTGTAGGAAATTAGATTTTTCGCCTTTATGCGAAAAACGAATACGGCCTTCAATGTCTTTATCCAGGTCACCCAACATCACCAAAGGTTCAATCAAAAAGACTGGTTTTAACTGATGAGATTTGTCGAGATTTAACCCTTTCTTGATCCAGCGTACAGGACGGTATTCGGTTTCTTTTTGCTGACGCTCTTCGATGTTAAATTCGTTCATATAGAAGCTGCGGGCGTTGTAGACAAGAGAGGCCACATCCAGCGCTATATTCGAGCCACAGCGGCCTAAACCAATTAAACAGACCGAAGGAAACTGTTGCTGACGTCTGTTGGCATTTTCCTCATCAGAGGCCGGGATAGGGAAAACACTGTTTCGCAAAGCATCCAGATTCGACAAAATCCGGCTCAGGTCGCGTTCAGTGAAATACATATAGCGGCCCGAACCAAAATTCAGGTCAGCTTCAGTTTCAGTGGCAGAGAATGGACGTACTGTTAGATTGACATCGTCTTTACTGGCGCTGCTTTTTATCACTTTTGTACTCATGGATGACCTTCCGGGCTATTTTTATTGTTCTGAGCTGCTATCTATTCGTGTCATAAACATAGACTTAGCTGCCTATTATTACAATTGGCATCTGGAACAGTACAGCAAAATCATCGCTGAGAATTGAACTTTTTGATAATCAGAAAAATAAAACTGAAAAACGTGGCTCTAACACCACAACAAGACATGATAAATGGGATCAGAAGCTGTCGATTTTTGTTTTTGCCTCTGATCCCATCTCCCCCTGACTATTACCTATTCGGCCCTACATATTCGGATAATTCGGACCACCTGCACCTTCAGGTGTCACCCAGGTGATGTTCTGACGCGGATCCTTGATATCGCAGGTTTTGCAGTGAATACAGTTTTGCGCATTGATCTGCAGACGAGGCTGGTTATTCTCTTCAACGATTTCATATACACCAGCAGGGCAATAACGCTGGGCTGGCTCGTCATACAAAGCAAGATTCACTGTCACCGGAATAGCAGCATCCGCCAGTTTTAAATGGCAGGGCTGATCTTCTTCATGATTGGTGTTGGACAAGTACACCGAAGATAAACGGTCGAAACTAAGGACATTGTCTGGTTTGGCGTACTGAATTTTTGGCGCTTCGGCTGCTGGTCTTAACGTCAGATGATCCACAGTCTCATCTTTTAAAGTAAAGGGCAGTTTGCCGGCGAAGATATTTTGATCCAGGGTATTAAAAGCACCGCCCCAGAAGGAGCCAAATTTATGCATGGCAGGGCCAAAGTTACGGCTACGGAACAACTCGTCAAATAACCAGCTTTGTTCAAACTGCTCAGCAAATCCGGTCAGATCCGTGCCGGCTTGCTCTTGCTGTAAGGCTGCGAAAATAGTTTCAGCCGCCAGCATGCCGGATTTCATTGCGGTGTGGTTGCCTTTAATTTTGGCAAAATTCAGCGGGCCTGCGTCACAGCCAACCAACATACCACCAGGGAAGGTCATTTTCGGCAGACTGTTCAGGCCACCTTTGGCAATAGCACGGGCGCCATAAGACACTCGTTTACCACCTTGCAGATACTGTTTAATCACAGGATGCTGCTTGTAGCGCTGAAATTCTTCAAATGGGCTCAGATGCGGATTGCTGTAGTTCAGATCCACTATTAAGCCCACTACAATCTGCTGACCTTCGGCATGATACAAATAGCCACCACCGCTGGTATCGTCCTGCAAGGGCCAGCCAGCACTGTGCACCACTAAACCTTGTTGATGCTGCTCTGCAGGCACGTCCCAGATTTCTTTAAAACCCAAAGCGTAATGCTGAGGAGAGCGGCCTTTATCTAACTCAAAGCGGGAGATCAGTTGTTTGCCCAAATGGCCACGACAGCCTTCGGCAAACACAGTGTATTTACCACGCAACTCCATGGCTGGGACATAACTGTCTTTTTGGCTACCATCATGCGCCACCCCCATTTCGCCGGTAATCACACCTTTGACCACCTCGTCTTCAATCAGCAAGTCTGCAGCAGTAAAGCCAGGGAATATTTCTACCCCCAGCTGTTCAGCCTGAGTGGCTAACCAACGGCATAAATTGCCGATAGAGACAATATAATTCCCTTCGTTATGCATGGTCTTAGGCACCAGAAAATTTGGTAATTTTTGTGCCGCATTTTCGTTTTTAAACAGATAAATATGGTCATGCGTAACCGGGGCGGTTACGGGGGCATTCATTTTTTGCCAGTCTGGGAAGAGTTCATTTAAAGCGCGGGGTTCAAATACAGCGCCTGATAAAATATGGGCGCCGACTTCAGAGCCTTTTTCCACCACACAAAGGCTTATGTCAGTACCTGCGGCTTTGGCTTGTTGAGCTAAGCGGATAGCGGTCGACAACCCCGCAGGGCCTGCACCTACTATAACGACATCAAATTCCATCGATTCACGTTCAACCACAACAACCTCAACTTATCCATCTTTTTGTCTGGCATTTTGCCTTGTTCTGCTGATGGATGATTAACTGGACATAAAAATGATAACTTCTGCTGTGCGCTAGGGTATTTCAGGTTGACGTTAACGTCAACAGTAAGTAGATTGATGTCCTTGAAAGAATCAGCTTTACCTTAACGTCAACTTAGTGCTGAGTATATACCCAAGTTACTTGAAGGTTCGGTGAGGCGACAAGCCAGTGAGACCCCGGGAGCATAGTCAACCTATGTGACCGGGGCGAGATGGCGCAGTCAACAAAGCCGCAGCTTCAAGGACCACGGGTATAACGGCCGAATGGGGTTTTTATGAAGATTTTAGTGCCAGTCAAACGGGTCATAGATTACAACGTCAAAGTACGGGTAAAGGCCGATCAAAGCGGTGTGGATTTAGCTAACGTCAAAATGGCACTCAATCCGTTTTGTGAAATCGCAGTCGAAGAAGCGGTGCGAATAAAAGAAGCAGGTATCGCCACTGAAGTGGTCGTAGTGTCGATTGGCCCTGCCGCCGTGCAGGAACAACTGCGTACTGCATTGGCTTTAGGTGCAGACCGTGCATTGCAAATTGACACTGAATTAAGCCTTGATTCACTGCAAGTGGCGAAGTTGTTAAGCAAAGTTGTGGCAGAAGAGCAACCGCAACTGGTGATTTTAGGGAAACAAGCCATAGACTCAGACAATAACCAGACAGGCCAGATGCTGGCTGCATTAACTGGTATGGGTCAGGGCACTTTTGCCTCTAAAGTGGTTGTGGCCGATGGTAAAGTGAATGTGACCCGCGAAATTGATGGCGGTTTGCAGCAAGTGGAACTGAGGTTGCCCGCTGTGGTATCGACAGACTTGCGTTTAAACGAACCCCGTTACGCTTCACTGCCCAATATTATGAAAGCCAAGAAAAAACCTTTGGATGTCAAAGCGGCTGACAGCTACGGCGTGAATTTAGGTTCTAACGTAACCACCATCAAAGTTACAGCCCCGGCAAGTCGCAAAGCTGGTGTAGTGGTAAGTTCTGTCGATGAGTTAGTGGCCAAATTAAAACAAGAAGCGAAGGTGATCTGATGAGCATTTTAGTTATAGCCGAACACAATAATCAGAGCCTGAAGGCCGATACTCATAAAGCAGTCAAAGCAGCCAGCCAGATTGGCGGCGATATTCATCTGTTAGTGGCTGGTTTTAACTCTGCCGCAGTTGCGGCTGAAGCGGCCACTTTAGCGGGTGTCAGCAAAGTACTGCACGCGGACTGTGCAGCTTATCAGCATCAGTTGGCTGAAAATATCAGTTTGCTGGTGACTGAACTGGCAAAGGATTATCAGCATGTCGTAGCCAGCGCCACCACCAACGGTAAAAACTTTTTACCCCGGGTTGCTGCTTTATTAGATGTAGCGCAAATTTCCGATGTGATCGCCATTGAAAGTGCTGATACTTTTGTCCGTCCTGTGTATGCCGGTAATGCGATAGCTACAGTAAAAAGCAGCGACGCTATTAAGGTGCTGACAGTACGTTCTGCCGCTTTTGATGCGGTAGCTACAGGCAACAATGCAGCTATTGAAAACATCAGCCTGGTGAAAGATGCCGATGTATCGCGTTTTGTTGGTGAAGAGCTGACAAAATCTGAACGTCCGGAACTGACTGCAGCCCGTGTGATCATTTCAGGTGGCCGTGGTATGCAAAATGGCGAAAACTTTGCGCTGTTAAATGGTATAGCTGACAAGCTGAACGCTGCCATTGGTGCATCACGCGCTGCAGTAGACGCGGGTTTTGTACCAAACGATATGCAGGTAGGCCAGACAGGTAAAATTGTAGCGCCAGACTTGTATATAGCAGTGGGTATATCCGGTGCTATCCAGCATTTGGCCGGTATGAAAGACTCTAAAGTGATAGTAGCTATCAACAAAGACCCTGAGGCGCCTATTTTCCAGGTGGCGGATTACGGTCTGGTTGGCGACTTGTTTACTGTCCTGCCTGAACTGGAAGCGAAGATTTAACCTGGTGCAAAGGTTATAAAGAACAGCTGGATTTCGATTTTCCTGCTATCCGCTATTTAAAGGGTCAGAGTTAAAACTCTGACCCTTTACTCAAGTTAATAAATTGCTTACAAATTTCTTCTGTAACTCTCTTGTCCGCTGTGCTTTCGATCTCTAAGATAGGCGATTCATGCGCTGTTGCGAGGCTTTTCGCCGTTTGGGTGAGCAAGCTGTTCTGGAGATAAAAAATGAAAAAAACGTTAACTCTGAGTCTGCTTGTGTTGTCATTAACAGGTTGTGCCACAGTCCCCGCAGATAAAGACAAGTTGACCACTCAGCTGGATGGTCCTTTGGCACAACTGCAGCTCGACACCAGGCAATTACAGTTGCGGCTGGAACGGCTGACAGAAAATAAAGGCTGCGAGCAGGACAATCAGTGCAAAGTCATAGGGGTGGGAGCCCGGCCTTGTGGTGGACCGGATCAGTATCTGATTTACTCCACACTGCATACAGACGAAAAAATGTTAAGCTACACCAATGATCGTTACCAGAAGCTAAAAAAGCAGCAAAATGAGAAGCTTGGCTTAATGTCCACTTGCCAGATGTTGCTACCGCCAGTCAGTGCGTGCATTGAAAATAAATGCGCTATAGGTAACCCAAGCCGATAATTAACCAGATACAGAGAGGACCATGACCCTGGAAGCTGTTTTTGTATTATGTGTCCTTTTTGCTTTGATTTTGCTCTGTTGCCTTTGGGCTATGCTGCGCTGGCGCAAGCAGGCCTTGCAGTTGCGGCAGGAGCTTTCTTTACAACACACCACCCATCAGCTTCAGTCTCAGCAAAATCAACACGATAAGCTGTTACTTGAACAAGTTCAGCAACAGCTGCAACAGGCGCAGGACGACTTTAAAGACTTAAGTTATCAGCAGCAAAAATACGCCGCCGAATTAGCCCGCAGTCAAAGCCAGTATCAGCAGGTGTCGGAGCTCTGGACTGAGTTAAAACAGCAGTATCAAAGCCAGCAGCAGGATTATATGCAGCTGCAGCGTGAACACAGTGCCTTGCAAATCAGCTTAAAGGAAAAACAGCAGCATTTCGCCGAGCAACAGGCTTTGTTACAACAGAGCAAGCAGCAACTCAGCCTTGAGTTCCAGCAGTTGGCACAGCAAATTTTTGAAGAAAAATCGAGCCGTTTCCAGGCCTCGAATCAGGAAGCCTTAAATAGCCTGCTCAATCCGTTCCGTTTGCAACTGGATGCCTTTAAAAGCAAAGTCGAAGATATTCACCTCAAAGACAGCCAGCAGCAAGCGCTTTTGAATCACGAACTGCAGCATTTAAAACTATTAAATCAACAGATCACCGAAGAAGCCCATCAGTTGGCAGTGGCCTTAAAAGGTCAGAAAAAAACTCAGGGTAACTGGGGCGAACTGGTACTGGAAAATGTGCTGGAGCGTTCAGGTTTGCGATCAGGGCAGGATTACCAGCGCGAGTTTTCGGTCACTCAGGAAGACGGCAATAAACTAAGGCCTGATTTAGTAGTGTTTTTGCCGCAGGGTAAACATTTGATTATTGATGCCAAAGTGTCGTTAAACGCCTACAGCCGTTATATCAATTCGGAAGATGAGCTTGAGCGTAAACTGGCGCTGCAGGAGCATGTTGCTTCCATGGCGGCCCGGATTAAAGAGCTGTCAGACCGCAATTACCATAAATTACCAGGCCTGAATTCTCCGGATCTGGTGTTTATGTTTGTGCCTATTGAATCTGCTTTTGTCGAAGCCTTAAAGGCCGATGAAAGCTTATTCCAGCAAGCGCTGAATCAAAATGTTCTGGTGGCCACACCCACCACCTTACTCACCAGCCTGAATATAGTGCGCCAGTTATGGCGTTACGAAGAGCAGCATAAACACACGGCTGAACTCGCCAAACGCGCTGATGCGGTGTTTAACAAACTACGTACCTTTTTGACCACTTTTTTACGGGTGAAAGAAAGCTTAAATAAAGCGCAGGAAGCTTATGAAACCGCCGAAAGCCAGCTGTATAAGGGCAGGGCGAATCTGGTGAAACAGGTCAATGAGTTTAAAGATTTAACTCCGGCTATACAGGCGGAACTGCCGGAGTATTTTGTCGAAAAGTCACAGATTGAGTTTGACTCCGAACCTTTACCGGAGACAAAAACTCCGTCGGCGCCATAAAGCATTAGGGAGCGATGCGCTGTCAGGTTTATACTAACGGCCTTTTTTTGATTGCAGAGAATTTCAGTGAGTACTTCAGATTTCAGCGCCTTTATGCAACTTCTTCAGCAAAAGCTTGAACACAACAGCTGGCAAAAGCTGCTGTTAAGCAGTTATCAGGGCGAAGACAGCACGCTGGTGCGGATTGAAGTGCGGCCTGTGGTATTAAAAGAAATCCCGCATTTAAGTTTTTTATACCGGCATAAAACCCGGGATATCACCAAAAACTTTGTGGTGGCTGAAGGACTTACGCTTATTCAAAAGCTGCTGGGAACCGAATTTAAAGCCGCTCATTTCACGGCTTTGGATAGCGAAACACAGTTAAGTGTCAGCAAAAAAGGCAAAGTATTAAGCAGCACTAAAGCTATTAAGCAAACAGCTGGAAGCGGCGCAGTCTTAACGCATGATAAAGAAAAACAACGTTTCCTGACGTTGGACAGGCCTTTTTTACAGCAACTTGGTGTGACGGATGCCAACCACAAGCTGGTGCCTGCCATGTCGCGTAAATGGAAGCAAATTAATAAGTTTGTTGAAGTATTCGACCGGGCTTTAAGCCAAACCGGCTTAAAGCAAAAACCTCAAGTGCATATTGCCGATTTTGGTTCGGGTAAAGCTTATCTGACTTTTGCTGTGCATGATTACTTAACACATCAGTTGGGGCTCAATGCCAAAGTGACAGGAGTCGAGCTGCGCCAGGAGTTGGTGGATTTATGCAATGGAGTGGCCTGTGACCTGAACTTAAAGGGCATCGGCTTTGAGCAGGGCGATGTCAAACATTTTCGGGCCAAAGGCATAGATGTGATGATAGCGCTGCACGCCTGTGACATCGCCACAGATTACGCCATTCATATGGGCATTCGCACCGGCGCATCAATGATTATGTGCTCGCCTTGTTGCCATAAACAGCTACGGCCGCAACTGATCAGCCCGCCACTGTTACAACCTATGCTCAAACACGGTATTCATGCCGGTGAACAAGCCGAAATGCTCACTGACAGCCTGCGTGCCTTGCTGCTGGAAGCTTATGGCTACGACACTCAAGTCTTTGAATTTATCTCGCTGGAACATACCAGCAAAAACAAAATGATCCTGGCAGTCAAAAGCCAAAAGCCAAAAAACCGCGAACAAATTCTGGCCCAGGTGCAACAAATCAAAAACTTCTACGGTATACAGCAGCATTGTCTGGAAGAGTTATTGCTGCAGTCGGAGTGATTAAGGCTCGTGCTTCTGTCTCAAAACGGAGCGGGCAACTACAACGCAGACACGCCGTAAATACATCCATGTAGGGCAGCGAAGTGTGTTGTCCAGCACTCCGGGGTTTTGCAGAGCAAAACCCGTTCGGTCGGCAGCAAGTCAGACTACTGACTTGCTGAAATCCCGCCTTCACCCAACTGGACAGGGTCTGCTAACGTAGTAGCCCGTCCGTTTTCTAAGTTCCTTTGCATCGTCGCTTTGTGTGAAAAGCAGGCACTCTGAACATTTGCCCTACTTCAGCCACTTCAATTTCATGCTTGAGTTTTCCTAGATAAAATAGTCACCTACTAACACCGAAAATCATTAACTAACGTTGGCTTACGCTGCTAAATTGAATTCCCGAGTTCAGGTGCAGACTCAGATTTTTTAAAATAAAAACATAAAAGGAATTTCTAAAATGTTCAAAGTTATAGCCTTATTAACCATTTCGTTTTTTTTAGTTTCATGCGGAAAATCCGAGAAGGACGTAAAAGCAGCTGAAATGCTTTATCACGAATGTGTTAGCAATGGAGTGGAATACTTCAAGGAAATAGGGGCTTATCCCACACTACAATCTGAGCCGAATAAGGGACGACACGCTATTGAAGTGGCCCGTGAGCGATGTGAGCGGGCTCCGGCGACCGCTTTCTCTAGGCCAAATCAATAAATAGAGCGCCATAAAATTACAAAATAACATTCTGCAGGTATAACCTCGTAAGCAAAAGAGGCACAGCGAAGAACCAGAATTGGCTTTGACCGTCATTCGCTCCTTGCAGCCATCACGTATTTCAGAGGGGGGGCTTTTGAACGGTCAAACTCCAAATTTCAGACACAAAAAAACCGACTATTAAGTCGGCTTTTTTAAAGTTGGTTGCGGGAGCCGGATTTGAACCGACGGCCTTCGCCACGGGGTTATAAAGAGGAGACCGACGAGCTACCAGGCTGCTCCATCCTTTTAAACCCTGAATTTCAGATGCAAAAAAACCAGCATTAAGCTGGCTTTAGAGTTGGTTGCGGGAGCCGGATTTGAACCGACGACCTTCGGGTTATGAGCCCGACGAGCTACCAGGCTGCTCCATCCCGCGTCCGTAACTTAACACCGAGCAGTGTGTGTTAAGTATCTACTGCATTCACGTTTCACTTAAGCTTGCTTAAGTTGGTTGCGGGAGCCGGATTTGAACCGACGACCTTCGGGTTATGAGCCCGACGAGCTACCAGGCTGCTCCATCCCGCGTCCGTGTTTGCGGGGCGCATAGTAGAGCTTTTGCCATAGCAGTGCAAGGCTTAATTCCAGTAAATCTGCAAGAAACTGACTGACTGCGCAATTATTAAACGTATAGTGCATTAAGCGTACGATCTAGCTGAGTCTCTGGCCGGGCAAGACGCAAATCTTTGTTTTTTGAGCTGAAAACATCCCAATGCTTTCGAAAGCGCTTCTGTTATAATGTGCGCCATTTTATTGCAGGGCAGATCATATGTTGGAATTCTGGGCCTTAACATCCAAAGGTGTTGAAGAGCTGTTGGCGGATGAAATCCGTCGTTATCAAGGCGAAGTGATTAAATTAGGCATGGGCGTGGTGCGCTTTAAGGCTGAACTTAAAGATGCGTATCAGCTTTGTTTATGGTCGCGTCTGGCAACCCGTATTTTGCGCCTGGAACAATCCATCGAAATTGATGCCAACTCAGATCTGTATCAGGTGGCCATGCGCATTAACTGGCCTTCGTTAATGCGCATGGAACAAAGCTTTGCGGTCGAGTGTGTCGGTAAACACCCCACCATAGACAATACCCAGTTTGGTGGTATGCGGGTAAAAGATGCGATAGTGGATCAGTTCCGCGAGCGGTACGACGCCCGTCCTAATGTGGATCGTATTGATCCGGACGTACGTTTTCAGGTGCGTTTAGAGCGCCAGCATTTTCATTTCTTCCAGGATTTCTCAGGTCCGTCCTAGCATCAGCGTGGTTATCGCAAAGAGCAGGGCGAAGCACCGTTAAAAGAACATTTGGCTGCGGCTTTGTTAATTCGCTCGGGCTGGAAGGCGGATCAGCCTTTGTATGACCCCTTCTGTGGTAGCGGTACTTTATTAATAGAAGCTGCGCTGATGGCGCGGCAGTTAGCACCTGGTTTAAAGCGTGAAAAGTTTGCCTTTGAAAGCTGGGGCGACCACCAGCCAGAACTCTGGCAACAATTACGCGCTGAAGCTTTAGGCGCACGCAAGGCGATAGCCGAAGGTGTCAGTTTTGTCGGTAGTGATACAGATGAGCGCACCTTACAAAAAGCCCGTCAGAATGCGGCCCGTGCTGGTGTGGCTGACTATATTGAATTTATCAGCCAGGATGCGACCCAAATTCAGTCTGCTGTTTGCGCCGGTAAAGGCGTAATTATTACCAACCCGCCCTACGGCGAGCGGTTAGGCGATTTGCCACAACTTATCCCTGTGTATGCAGAATTTTCGTTAGGCCTGAAAAAACACTATCAGGGCTGGCGTTTAGCCATTATTACCTCAAGCCCGGATTTGTTGCGGGCACTGAAGTTATCCAAAGCTAAAAGCTATAAATTCACCAACGGCCCGCTGGATTGTGAATTCACCTTGTTTGATTTGACCGAACAGCAAGTGCAGGTCAATGCCAATAGTCAAACCGCGGCCTTGTTTTATAGTGAAAGTGAATCTTTTGGTAATCGGCTGAAGAAAAACGTCAAGCAGCTGGAAAAGTGGGCCAAACGCGAAAACATCAGTTGTTACCGGATGTACGACGCGGATATTCCGGAATACAACGTGGCGGTCGACTGGTATGACGGCGAAGTGGTGATCCATGAATACGCAGCACCTGCCAATGTCGATGAACAAATAGCGCAAAAACGTTTATTTGATGTGGTGAACCTGGTGCCTAAGGTGCTTGGCATTAGCAGCGACAAGCTGGTATTAAAAGTTCGTGAAAAACAAAAAGGCAAAGAGCAGTATCAGGCACTGGCTAAAGCCGGGCAATACAAAGAAGTGACTGAGTATGGTGCTAAGTTTTTAGTCAACCTGCGGGATTATCTCGATACCGGCTTGTTTTTAGACCACCGTGTCACCCGTTTGGCCATTCAACAACAAGCCAAAGGCAAAAAAGTACTGAATTTATTTGCCTATACAGGCACAGCGTCTGTGCATGCGGCTTTAGGTGGCGCTTTGTCTGTCACTACTGTGGATATGTCCAATACCTATCTGGACTGGGCCAAACGCAACTTTCTGATCAATGGTCTGGAAGGCAAGGCCTATCAGTTTGTGCAGGATAACTGCCTGGATTGGCTCAAAGGCTGTAAAAACCAGTTTGATTTAATTTTTGTGGACCCACCAACCTTCTCCAACTCAAAACGGATGGAAGATACCTGGGATGTGCAGCGCGATCATGTCAAGTTGCTGACCATGGTGGGGCGTTGTCTGGCACCCAATGGCAAAGTGATTTTCTCCAACAATAAAAGACGTTTTAAGCTGGATAAAGCGGCGTTGGAAGAAGCTGGGTGGACTATCAAAGATATTTCGGCTCAAAGCTTGCCGGAAGATTTTAAACGTAACCCCCATATTCACGTCTGTTTTGAGCTAGTCAAACGGGTTGAAGCATGAAGTTAAAGCTTTACAGCACCTGGGGTTGTCATTTATGTGAGCAGGCCGAGCAACTTTTGCTGCAGGCAGGTCTCGCAGGTGCTGTGGACATTATCGATATAGTGGACGATCCGGCCGCTTTTGAGCGTTATCGCGTCCATATTCCAGTGTTAAAAGTGGATGAACAGGAACTGTTCTGGCCTTTTGACCTTGCACAGATACAACAACTGCTTGCGCAGTCTGCAGGATAATACAGAGTGGAATTATTACGTTTTCAGCAAGCCAGTCTGGCTTTTGGTACCCATCCGATTTTAGACAAAGTGGATTTCAGTTTATTTGCCGGCGAGCGGGTTTGTTTGGTCGGTCGTAACGGCGCGGGTAAATCGTCTTTTCTAAAAATACTGACCGGTCATCAAAATCTGGATGATGGCCAGGTGGTACGACAGAACAATTTAGTCATCAGCCGCTTAGAGCAAGACCCGCCAGCCCGGGTGGATATTAAAGTGGCGGATTTTATTCGCGAGGGTGCCGGCGATTTAGCAGAAAAGCTGCAGCGTTTTTATCAGTTAGCCGATCATTTTTCTGAGGCGACTGAAGCCGAACAACGTGAGTTTGGTGCTCTGCAGGCTGAACTCGATACCCGTCAGGGCTGGCAGTTAGAAAGCCGGATTGAAGAGCTGTGCCTGCAGTTTGAAATGGACCCCAATACCACGCTTGCTTCATTATCCGGTGGCTGGTTACGTAAAGCAGCTTTGGCCAAAGCTTTGGTGTCGCAGCCGAATGTGCTGCTCTTGGACGAACCGACCAACCACTTAGATGTGGCCGCTATTCAATGGCTGGAGCAGTTTTTTCTGAACTTCAAAGGCGCCATTATTTTTATCTCGCACGACAGGGCTTTTATCCGCGCTTTGGCCAGCCGTATTATCGATTTAGACCGTGGCGAACTTACTTCGCATCCTGGTAATTACGCTGAGTATCTGGAGCGCAAGCAAAAGATGCTGGAAACCGAACAGCAGCACAATGCACTTTTCGATAAAAAACTGGCAGAAGAGGAAGTGTGGATCCGTCAGGGCATTAAAGCCCGCCGTACCCGCAACGAAGGCCGGGTTCGTGCTTTAAAAGCGCTGCGTAACGAACGCGCAGCCAGGGTTGAACAACTAGGCAAAGTAGAATTTGCCATTGAGCAATCGCAAAAATCCGGCAAGCTGGTGTTTGAAGCAAAAGGGGTTAATGTCAGCTTCAAAGGCGAAGCTGTGTTAAAAGATTTGAACGTCCTGGTGATGCGTGGCGATCGTATAGCTTTGGTTGGCCCTAATGGCGTAGGTAAATCCACTTTAATCAAAACCTTACTCGGCGAATACAAAGCCGACAGCGGTGAAATTAAACGGGGCACTAACCTGGAAGTGGCTTATTTTGACCAGCACCGTATTCAGTTGGATTTAGACGCCACAGTGCAGGATAACGTGGCGGATGGGAAACAGGAAATCACCCAAAATGGCCAGACCCGCCATGTGTTGAGTTACCTGCAGGACTTTTTATTCGCACCAGCCCGGGCCAGAACTCCGGTGCGGGCTTTATCGGGTGGTGAGAAAAACCGCTTACTACTGGCCCGTTTGTTTGCCAAACCCAGTAATTTATTGATCCTCGACGAACCGACCAACGATTTGGATGTGGAAACTCTTGAACTGCTTGAGGATATTCTGCAGCAGTATCAGGGAACTGTGCTTTTGGTCAGCCACGACCGGGAATTTGTTAATAATACAGTCACCAGTTCACTATATTTTGCCGGTCAGGGCAAGGTGGTCGACATTGCAGGGGACTACGAAGACGTGGTCGCTTATCAAAAACGGCAGCAGAACCAGGTAAAAGCTGTTGAAACAGTGCAAAAAAGTGTAAAACCTGTCGAAGAAAAGCCAGTTGAGCTTTCATCTGGCAGCAGTAAGAAGTTATCATACAAAGAGAAACGTGAACTGGAACTATTGCCCGCTTTAATCGAGACACTTGATGCAGAATTAAGTGCCTTGCAGCAGCAAGTGAATGATCCACAATTTTTCCGGCAAAGTGCCGAGAGCACCCAAAAAACGTTGAACCTATTGCATGAGACCGAGTCGAAGCTCGCGCACGCTTATGAGCGTTGGGAACAATTAGAAGCATTAAATCAGCAGTAACAGGGGACCTGAATGAGATTATCGCCCGTAGTATTAGCCTTATTACCCGGCCTGGCCGCCAGCTCAGCCTATGCCGCTGTTTACCAGATTCAGGAGTTGCCGGAAGTCAGCACTGTTCGTTCTCAATATGGTGCAGCTATTAACGACAATGGTGACATCGTAGGTTCTGCCAGTTTTATTTACAATTTTCCTGTTGATATCAGTGCGATAGATTTTGAAAGTGCATCCTTAACCGCATCTCTGACCGCCGAAGAAATTGCCCAGGCTAAACTGGGCAACATCAATGGCAAAATTCAGGGCGTGTTGCTGAATTATCTGGCCAACAATAGCTCAGATTACAGATTTCAGCGTTACAGTGATGTGCTGGCTTTAAATTTGTCCACTGGATCTCAGATAAAAATTCGTGAGCAGGCCGCAGTTCCAACGAACAGAGAATATGTTTACGACATTAACAACAGTGGTAATGCCATTGGTGTCGCTACCACAACTTTTTCCCAGCAAAGCTTCACGCCTGCGGCCACTGAAACCACACCTTCGCCTGCTACTGTTAACTTGTGGGTACCGCAGACTGGGTATCTCAAGTCATATGTAATCAACGGCAACAGCGTTACGCCTTTGCCTATCCCTTATGAGGAAAATGGCGGTGGTTTTGCGTTCGCACAAAAGATTAGTGATAACAATTATATTGCCGGCTCAGGCAGTGTCACTATGCTTGAATCAGCGGTTGAAGCCATCGAAACCTCATGTGACGGTAAAGCACGGCCTGTTGCGCTTTGCCAATACACCTATGCTGTGGGTGGCAGCTACATAGAACGGGCTTTAGTCTGGAAAATGAACGAGGCAGGACAAATTTCTGCCCCTGTCCAATACGGTTACCTGGGGCCAGCTCTGGACGATACAGAAGAGTCCAGCTACTTAAGCCGGGCATTTTCAGTCAATGATGCCGGTATTGCAGTAGGAAGTTCGACTTACACTGACGAAAGCCGCAATATTTTTACAAATCATGCCACTGTCTATGCGGAATCCGAAGTATCAGCCGTTGTCGATCCACTGGAATGGCTTAACAGTTCAGCGAGCGACATTAACAACAATAATCTGGTGGTCGGCAGTGCAAACAAAGTAATCAACGGCGTGCAACGCAATAAGTTATTTGTGTTTGATTACAATACAAAAACGATCAACTTTCCAAAAGATTTCTTCGAAAGCTCAAACTCTATTCCTTATGCCATTAACGACAACAATATGGTGGTTGGTGTAGCGGAAGTGCTGCCATTGGAAACAACAACACGGCGGCAGGTGGCATTTTTGTATGATATTGAAAATTCAACCTTTACTGATTTGAATACCTTATTACCTTGTGGTTCGAATCTGACTCTGGTTGAAGCCAGGGATATCAACAACAACAATGAAATTGTTGCGAATGCCGTAGTTTCTGTTGAACAGCGTGATGCCAAAGGTGAAGTGGTGAAAGACAGCGCAGGTAATCCTTTGATGGAAAACGTCACCAGAGCTGTGAAGCTGACTCCAATACCTAATGGCACTATTGACAGCTGTAACGCCCCTGAAGAAGAGACCTATGAAAGAAAAGGTGGCTCTTCAGGTTGGTTGAGTTTGTTACTTCTGCCTTTGTTGTTGCTAAGAAGACGCAAAAACTGATTGTGTTATTGAGTTCCAAACAAACCCGCCTTGTGCGGGTTTTTATATATCTGAAACCAGAGGCTGTTGAATGGCTGATAATTAAAAAAAATTAAATTATTTTGTCATCAAATCTTAAATAACTTCAGGTTCTTACCCATTGTCAATAGGTGGTGGCTAAGTTTAGTTGTGGAACCTTTTTGGCATCTCGACTATCTATTAAGGTGCAACGTAAGTTGTTTGTACTTATCAGATCGAGGAAGATTGCCTTATGAAAAGACAGAAAAGAGATCGTTTAGAACGTGCTCACGCTCAAGGTTATCGCGCCGCTGTCACAGGTCGCTCAAAAGAGATTTGTCCTTATCAGAATTTAGACACCAGATCGCAATGGCTCGGAGGGTACCGGGAAGCGATGGAAGACAAAGGGATTGGCCTTTTTGCCCGAGGTCAATGATTCACGAATTCAGATAACAAGGCCCCGATCACCGGGGCCTTGTGCGTTTTATCTATACCCAAAGTAATTGGAGTTGCAGCAAGGCGACAAGAGCGTGAGACCCCAGTCACATAGTAGTCCTATGTGACCGGGGCGATGCTCGCAGTCAACAAAGCTGCGGCTTCAAGTACGAAGGGTATACTAGAAGCGGGCTTTAAGGCCTAAAGTAAAAGAGCGTCCTGGCAGAGGCGCATCTTCTTTGATAAAGGAGCTGTGCACAAAACCTAATTCGTCCGTCAGGTTATTGGCTTTGGCAAAAGCCGTCAGGTCCAGATCATTCAGGTTAAAGTAATAACTAAAACCTAAATCAAGGATCTGATAAGAGCCGGTAGTGCTTTCGCCGGCAGCAACCCGGTTTTGCTTCATATAGTGAGTCCAGTCGATCGTAGCTGACCAGTCTTGTGCTGAATAGCTGTAACCAGTACCTAACTTAACAGGCGGGATACGGGGTAAATCGCCACCGTTATCCAGTTTGGCTCTTACTGAATCGATAAAAAACTCCAGCTCCTGCTCTGTGGTCAGTTGGTAGGCCATAGTAAATTCAGCGCCATATAAAGTGGCATCCTGCTGCTGATAATGAAAAATGGAGAATTCTTCACCTTCATGTGCATGATCATGTTCTTCTTCATGATCTTCTTCTTCGTGAGCTTCCAGATCGGCCATGGTTAAGCCAGAATCCTTCATATACAGATAGTTATGCACCTTGTTGTAAAACAGGTTGTAGGTGAAGGT
>CBIMJC010000039.1:0-18658 GCA_966244125.1 uncultured Rheinheimera sp. | reverse complement strand
TGGCGTGAACTGCTACAAAGTCAAAACCCTGCTTTATGCCAGCAACTGATGCAGCAAATGGCGTTATCCACTACCTGGTGGAGCCCCACTTTATTAACGCTGCAGCTGGGAGCTAAAGCCGGAGATCCGGCATTCCGGCAGGATGAACGGCTGAAGTTTGTGCCTTATTTGCTGCAGTTACTCTGGCAGGGTGATGCGGATGGCATGTTGAAAAACGCTTATGACAGCAAGGGCCTGAATGTACATGCCGGATTACTGCAGTTAGCGCAGCAGCAACTGAAACAAGCACAGCAAGCCGGTGTAAAAATTCTGGCAGGCACTGACACGCCCGACTCTTTTGTCTTTGCAGGCTCTGGTTTGCACGACGAGCTAGCGCTTTATCAGCAGGCAGGTTTAACCCCTTTAGAAGTGATCCAAACCGCGACTATTAATCCCGCTGTTTTTACAGGTATGGCCGCAGAAACAGGTTCAGTGGCTGTGGGTAAAACTGCTGATTTATTGCTGCTGAATCACAACCCTTTGCTGGATTTAGCCAGCATGCGTCAGCCCGAAGCTGTGGTGCTGGCTGGTTTTTGGTATCCAAAAAGGTCTTTGCAACAGCTGGAGGCTTTTGCTGAAGAGCAGGCCAATAGCATCAGGTTAAACCTGCATTTGCTGTGGGATATGCTGGCAAGTCCTGCGATGCGACAGCAATTCGCTGACTAAGAATACCCGTCGTACTTGCAGCCACAGCTTTGTTGGCTGCGCTCTCTCGCCGCCACAGATCCTGCAGATTGGCTTTGGGTTGATGGATAAAAATCCTTTACCATAACGGCAGTTTTTAGCGGATGAGACAGCAAAACGTGATTGGACTAGGGGATCAAAACGCCAGCTTTAGGGTTTATGTGGAAAACAGACCCAAAATGCCACAGTACCAGCAGCTATTTGACTGCGAAGCGGTGCAACAGGGTGATATAGACCGGATTTATCAGCACTGTGGCAACGGTTGGCGCAAGTTGTTTAATGTCTACGCCAAATTACTCTGTGCTCTGGATCCAAAGCTATTTCACTTCCCGACTCAGGCAGTTAGCTGGCAGCAGTATCGTGACCAGTTTTTACTGCAACAAGCTTCAGACACCGCTCTGTTATTTGATATGCCACAGCTTAACCCTGCCGGGAACACTATTCATTTAATAGCAGGCCGCACTCATGCGAAGCAACTGATTGAGCGTGGTTTAGGCTGTCAGCTGCATTGGCTGAATGAGGAGTTTGCGATAGATCCCATCAACAAAGTACTGGTGACACCTTATTTTGATTACCGGCAGTTGAGTAATGAAAAGATTGAGTTTAGCGCGGCTTTATTAAAAACCTTAAAGTGATAAGTTTGTGCATATTGCACATAAAGTCTATACTTTGTGCATAAGCGACATTTTGGTTTATTAAAACCGCGAGGTGTGCAATGACAGCTGTGCTACAACAAGCTCCACAACCCCAACTGGTATTAGCCAAAGCTGTATTAAATGCAGCTGAACAACTGGGGTTAAAGCAGGCGGAATTAGCTGCCGTGTTAGGCGTACACCGCACTGCGGTCAGCCGTTTAAAACAAAATCCGGCGCTGGACCCTGCGTCAAAACAAGGGGAGCTGGCTTTGCTGCTTATTCGTGTTGCCCGCGCTTTATATAGCCTGGCCGGTGGTGACCCGGATTGGATTAAGCACTTTATGCACAGCCCCAACAAAGTCACAGGTGGTATACCGGCACAGCAGGTGCAGAGCATTCAGGGCCTGATGCAGGTGCTGCAGTTTGTGGATGCGATGCGGGGCAAATTATAGTGCCAGCTGCTGTACCAGAAGTGCTCTGGACCAGCTGCGAAGGGCCAAAGCAGATCAAAAAACTTGGTGGGCAACTGTTCCGGCTGGTCGAAAGCCAGCAGCAGGTGGCTACTTTAAGTTATGTCGACACCCTGGCTGAACAGGCTGTGCTGGAACAACTGCTGGAAAACGTCAAACCGGCGTTACCAGAAGCGACAGAGCCACTGCACTATTTGCTGAAATCACCTTTTCGTTACCCACCGCTGCAATGGGGGTCACGTTTTGGCTCTGTGTTTGAACCCGGCATTTTTTACGGTGCCTGTGCTGTCACAACCACTCTGGCGGAATCGGCCTATTACAGATTTATTTTCTGGTATTCAATAGACGCAACGGCCCCCAAAAACAGCCTGAGATCACAACATAGCTTGCTTAAAGTCGGCTATAGCTCAGCCAAAGCTGTGGCTTTGCATCAGCCGCCCTTCAGCACTTACAGCGCTGAGCTGACAGCCAAAACCAACTACCAACAGAGCCAACAACTGGGCACTGCGATGCGAAATGCCGGAGTCGAATTATTCGAATACCAGTCCGCCCGCGACCCAAATCAAGGCATCTGCGTTGGTCTGTTTTCTCCCAATGCCTTTACCAGCACCAAACCCGACCACACCAGCCTCTGGCTCTGCGAACTCTGCGCCGACTTAGTGGTATTTAAACAACAAGGCGAAGCAGAGCTTTATGCCTATCCGCTGGAGTTGTTTCTGTTGGATGGTGAGTTGCCCTGGCCGGGGTGATGGGTCTAAGACCAAAAATCTTGATAACAACTGATGGACTCCTTTAATACTGGCAGACTGTCGAGGTGGGTATTAAATCGTATTTTGTCGCATATTCTGTAACTGCATCTTCTACTGGTTGGTCACCAAACCGAATAAGCCATTCCAGATCGTCATAGCCTGTGTCTTTCAGTGTAATAGCATATCGCTGTTGTAATAACGCATCTGCTAGGTTGAGGTATTGTTGCTGAACTGCATCAAGCATGGTGCGTTCCTTTTTTATCATCCACTGTTGTGGGACATTTGTGTCCGTTTGTGACTTATAGTCCGTAGTATTATAAGTCACATCCGTTGACGATATAACCAAGAATTAAAAGGGATCTGGTTATGCGTCAAGACTCGTTGTTGCTTTTTGGATTGCGGGTGCGTGAGTTACGTTCTGAAAAAGGTATCAGCCAAGAAGAACTTGCAGCCTTAACAGAGTTAGATCGCACTTACATCAGCGGAATCGAACGAGGTAAACGTAACCTTAGTCTGAAAAATATTCTTAAAATTGCTTCAGCTCTTAATGTCACTGCAAGCCAGCTACTAGATATTGAGGGGCTGACTTGATGACCCGTTCTTTTTACAGCGACACTGTCTCATCTTTCTTATCTACAGACGCCAATACAATTATTGGCCAATTAGCACAAAACCACAGCCAACATTTGGTTCAGCAGCAAACAGGAGCTTGGCTAGAACAAATCAAGATACTGAAAACTCAGCTTTGGGGCTTGCCTGACGACGCTTATCTATTCTTTGAGTTCATAATTCCTCGAATGGGTAAAAGAGCTGATTGTGTGCTGGTGGTTCAGGGTGTTATTTTTGTGCTGGAGTTTAAGGTTGGCGCATCAGCTTATCTCTATGCTGACCGACAACAGGCTGAGGGTTATGCTTTAGATCTAAAGCATTTTCATCAAGGCAGTCATGACAAAACTATAATTCCTGTTCTGATTGCAACAAAGGCGACAGAAACTTTTTCTACCTACTCACTTGATTCTGAAAAGGTATCGACAGTGATTTGTTTGCCTCCAAGCACTCTAAATACATTTGTGGGCGAAACAATAGCTCGAATAAAAGGTCGTTCTTTTGATGCTGTGCAATGGAGTTTATCTGCTTATCAACCCACTCCAACTATTGTCGAAGCTGCTCAAGCACTTTATGCAAAACATAGTGTGGTTGATATTTCACGCTCAGAAGCTGGCGCTGACAATCTGCATGAGACAAGCACCACATTACTAGAATTGATCCATAGTGCTCGTAAAGAGCACCGTAAAATTATCTGTTTTGTTACTGGAGTTCCCGGGGCGGGAAAAACCTTGGTCGGGTTGAACATAGCCAACCGACATGCTGACAGCAAAGATCTAGAATATTCTGTTTTTCTCAGTGGTAACGGACCGTTAGTTGCTGTTTTACAAGAAGCTTTAGCACGTGATCAGCATCAAAATAATCCTGATGTCACAACTATCGCAGCGGCACGGCAACGGACTAAAAGTTTTATCCAAAATATTCATAAATTTCGTGATGAATACCTAAAAGATCAAAGGCCTCCTGCAGAGCATGTTGTTATTTTTGACGAGGCGCAGCGAGCTTGGGATTTAAAGCAGACTGCACATTTTATGCAGCGAAAACGGGGTCTCGGAGATTTCTCACAATCGGAACCTGAATTTCTAATTTCTGTAATGGCAAGGCACCAAGATTGGGCAGTAGTTATTGCATTGATCGGTGGTGGACAAGAGATCAATACAGGTGAAGCAGGCATATCAGGTTGGTTCGATGCTGTGCTTAAAAGTAATGAAAAATGGGATGCCTATTGCTCACCTAAGTTGCTGCAAGGCGAATATGTTCGTGATGAACTCACCGTGGAATCGCTCTCAAAATTTAAGTTTAAGCCGTCCCTTCATTTAGCTACGTCGATGCGGTCCTTTAGGGCTGAAAAACTATCTGATTTTGTGCATTATCTGATTGGAGGAGATTCAGCTAAAGCTTCAATCGTATTACATGAGTTCAAAGATAAGTTTCCAGTAGTAATGACTCGCGACCTAGCCACAGCGAAAAAGTGGATCAGTAAGCGCACCAAAGGTGGGCGACGTGCCGGATTGCTGGCTTCATCGAATGGTATTCGATTAAAAGCTGAAGGTATTTTTGTTAAGAATCAAATTGAGCCAGAAAACTGGTTCTTGGCCTCAGGAGATGACATTCGCTCCAGTAATTTTCTCGAAGATGTTGCTACCGAATTTGATGTTCAAGGCCTCGAACTTGATTGGGCATTAGTTGCTTGGGATGCTGATTTAAGAATGGTTCGCGGGTCGTTTGAATATTGGCGTTTTTCTGGGACAAGCTGGCAGAAGCGCAGCAAAGCTGAGAGCCAAAGATATCTTGAAAATGCCTATAGAGTATTGCTGACCCGAGCGCGGGAGGGCATGGTAATTTTTGTACCTGAAGGTGATGCTGACGATGCGACGAGATTACCTGAGTTTTATCAGGGGATTGCAGATTATTTGGCTGAGTGTGGAATCAAAATAATTGAAGACTGATCAAAGAATCAGCCCGCCGCGGAAAACAGCTTTTGGTATTTTGTAAGTTGTAGTGGCTTATATCTGATCTGACATTCAGTTATGAGTGTGACGCAGACTTTAACGTCGAAATCAAAGGTGGTGTTAAGCCATCCTTTGCATCTCCTTGTTATATTTGTACTCCCAGTTAATTTTTGAATGCTTACTTATTTCAAATGCAACACCGTACTCAAGAATTTGAACTGTTCTATTAGCTTTACTATTTAGGTAATATACTGGGTTTTTTATTGCATTAATAATTTCATGGCTATCTTTTAGTTTAATGTTTTCAACAGCATAAGAATTCTGTGCTTGTATATAAGTCCAGCTAGGAATGGAACGTTTTTTTACTATTTTATTGAGGAGATACTCATCGATACAGTAAATATCAATCTCCTTTGTTGCTTGAATTTTCATTCCAGTAAAATATGAGTGGTTTGTAACTATTATGGGTGTAAACTTTTTTCCTTCAATTCTAAAAGGGAAGTGATGTTGTAATTCAGATCTAGAGCTTCTGACCAAAAAATCGACACGCAAGGTCAATTGATCAATTGCTTTTTGCATGTGATTTTCAAGAAAACTAAAAGCCTCAAATCTACTTTCTGGTTTAATTGTGCATTTAGCTTCTATAACCAACACATTATCTTCATCCAATTCGACTAGCGCATCGATTTCAGGCATTCCTTTGTTAGGGTTACCTTTAATAGCATGGGATTTAATTCCAGATGAAGAGAATATGTCTAAAATTCTATCTTCGAAGAGGTGACCTTTTTTAATTCCTTTAGGTAGCTGAAGTTTTATGTTTTTATTTGATAGAATTTTATCGATGCTCTTTTCAAAACAAAATTCAACTATATGTTGAGGGAAAATGTAGTATAGATTGTCTAAATGCAGTATTGGTGAATTTTCAATATCTTTATTGCTGCTTGCGGTAAAAAGCGTTACCAAGCTTTCTCGGTATTTACCAACATTCAAATCACGGAAAAGCGAATTTTTTCCTTTGATAGTTATAAAACTAGATTTCTTTGAAGTTAAATTATTAAGATTCCGCTTGTGTAATCGATAAGCAAATTCATAGATTGATTTAGAAACTTCTATTAAGTCTATAATCTTATATTCCTGTTGGTTGTAGATAAAGGATGTCTCACAGGAGTAATACACCTGTTCTAAAAAAGTGCCGACCTTATGGAACTGTATCTCAGTCTCATAATCTTCGCTTCTTGCAAAGTCAAAGTGAAGTAAATCTATATCCATATGATGTTTAGCAAAGCCAGAATCTTCCATCAGCTTGGATTGTTTATGAAAATCTTCTTCTTCTTTATACTCAAGCCGATAATTCAAGTCCCTATATGTTTCTTGACTGTCCAGATCCTCAGGTAATCGTTGCATAAAAAATTGGCAATGTTTCTCTAGGATTTCTTTACTTTCATTGCTAAAGTTATATTTATCAAGTAAAAAAGAAAGCGGCTTTGTTAAATATCCCCCCTTTGTTACTTCATTAAGCTGGGTAAAAATAGAATGATAATGACTAATGGATTCTATTAATTTCCTTGATTGATTTTTTTTGCCACAAGACTGCTTTCCTAAAAATGGTATTTTATTGTTTTGAATAAATCTCAACAAGGTTGGCATAAGTCCTAGTAGAAAATCATGTTGTGAATTTATTATGTCATCATTGTATTCTTTTCCGTCAATGCTGATATTTTTCGCAAGCATTCTGGAACCAAAAAATTCTATTTGACTTAATATATCTTCAGCATAAAGCCCTCTAGAACTATCTATAGCGGTCCTCCAGTATTCATCTGCTTTTAAAAAAGAAAAATCTATATAGTCAAACATAAGTTTGAAGTCATTATTCAAGTAGTTAGTTTTTAAATTTTCCAGAAGAGATTTTCGCTCTGATTGATCCAGTCGAAAAATTGCTCCGCTATATAGATATGTGAGTAGCTCATTTGGTTCATAAAGCGATTTATAGGACAGGTCTTCATGTTTTATATTTTTGTATTTTTTTACTGCCTCAAAGTCCATTCTTACTCAACCTAAAAATATAACAATTTAATAAAAGGAAAGATGCCCGGGAGCTGAAAGTTTTTTGGCCTACTTTGTTGAATTTTAATCATTCCAACCTAATGCCTTAGTACCTTTTTTGCAATATAATTTTCAGGTTGGTCAAAAACATTTCCGACAAAATCTGATCTCTCTGTACGCTAGTTGTCCGAAAATTAACTCATGCCTGGTTACTGGATGTTTCACCAGTGTTTTTTGAAGGCTTTATTAGTAATCCTTGAGGCATGCAGCTTTTGGCACTAAGCAGATTGTCAGGTTTGATCAAGCCCTATCATGAAAAGTGGCAGATGAAATTAAGACCAATCCATGTAAGTGCTTGAACTTCAGCTCATCATTCTTTTGCCTCACTTTGCCCAACCAAGAACAACACTTCACAAAATCTGCAAATTTTACTCCATGCTATTCAAGATGTACTGCATCAGTATCCATGCTCTTTGTAGTAAAAAGGCAAGTTTGGCAAATGGAGCCATGTCTATGCTTAGGTGACGGCAATACAAACACTATTTCGCCAATTACTCACAGTTTTTACACTTTTGTGCGCATAAAAATGTATAAAAAAGCACTTTTATGCGCATAAAAGTGTGTTTCTGTTTGTTTTTATCCGCACAAAAGTGTAATGTTGGCATAAAATGACAGTACTAAGGTAGGGCTATGGAACGGGATTTATTGACAGCATTACTGCGCTGGAAACAAAAAACTGAGCGTAAGCCCCTGCTGATTGATGGTGCCAGGCAAACTGGTAAAACCTATTTGCTACAAGAGTTGTTTGGCCAACACTTTGCAAAGGTACTGCGGGTAGATTTTCTTGAGTCGCCGCAGATGCAGGATGCTTTTGCTGGTTCGTTAACCCCAGGCGATGTACTGAGTAATATCGAGCTGTTAACAGGCCAGCCGTTTAATATGGCAACTGACTTGCTGATCCTCGATGAAATTGGCGAATGCCCACGAGCTGTGACTGCATTAAAGTTTTTTGCCGAACAAAGCCCGCAGGCCTTTATTGCCGCCAGTGGCTCTAACATAGGTTTGCTAAATACCTTTCCGGTCGGCAAGGTTGAGCAATATAACTTAAGGCCGTTAACCTTCCGCGAGTTCTTATTAGCCTCTGGCGAGGCAGCGCTGTTAAAAGCCTATGATGCCGGGCAAAATTCCGCTGCTGCCCACACTAAACTGTTTGATAAGCTGACAGATTATTACTTTACCGGTGGTATGCCGGAGGCTGTTAGCCTCTGGTTTGGACTGGCTGAGCAAAGCATACTGGAGCGCGTAAAAGCGGTGTCACAGGTACATGCCGATTTGCTGGCCGGTTATGTGCGGGATTTTGGTAAGTACTCTGGCAAGGTGGATGCCGGTTTAATTGAAGCTGTGTTTACTGCAGTGCCGGCTCAGCTTGCTGCAGTAATAGATGAATCTGTTCAACGCTTTAAGTTCAAACAGGTGTATCAGCGTAAATCCCGTTATCAGGAGCTGGAAAGTGGCATCATTTGGCTGGAGAAGTGCCGGCTGATCTTAAAAAACTATCCTGTTGAAGGTACACCACGCAGCCCGTTAGCTGCTTACAAAAAAGACAATATGGTCAAGTTGTTTCTGTTTGATGTTGGCTTACTTAACCATATGCTGGGTGTCAGCTATCTGGAAATAAAGCAGCAGAACTATGACTACAAGGGTTACATCGCAGAAAACTTTGTGCAGCAGGAGTTAGCTGCGCTGGGCATTGATCCAACCTTTTCCTGGGGCGATGCCCGGGCGGAAATAGAGTTTATTCTGGCCGACAGCATCGGCAATGTGATACCGCTGGAAGTAAAAAGTGGTAAACGCACCAGAGCCAGGTCACTGCAGTCTTATATTGAAAAATGTAGTCCGGTCAAAACCATTAAACTGACCGGTACTCAGGGCTCGTCACTGCTTGAGCAGCAGCATCTGGTATACCCGCTGTATTACACGGCGCAGGCTGTACGCACACATCTGCTGTGATAAAAAAGCCCGTAATACGGGCTTTTTAGTAAGCAGTGTCTGGGTTTATACCCAAGTAACTTGAAGTTGCAGGGAGGCGACAAGCCAATGAGACCCCAGGAGCATAGTAAACCTATGTGACTGGGGCGAGATGGCGCAGTCAACAAAGCTGCAGCTTCAAGGACGACGGGTATATCACATCCCCAACAGCGGCTTCAGATAATGCCCTGTGTAGGACTTCTCATAAGCTGCGACTTGTTCTGGTGTGCCTGCGATTAGGATTTCACCGCCGCCGCTGCCACCTTCAGGGCCTAGGTCGACCACCCAGTCTGCGGTTTTGATCACGTCGAGGTTGTGTTCAATCACCACTATGGTGTTGCCGTGGTCGCGCAGTTTATGCAAAACGTTCAGCAACTGCTGAATATCAAAGAAGTGCAGGCCTGTAGTTGGCTCGTCGAGTATATACAGGGTTTTGCCTGTGTCGCGTTTACTCAGTTCTCGCGCCAGCTTGACCCGCTGGGCTTCACCGCCAGATAGCGTAGTTGCCGACTGACCAAGGCGGATATAGGTTAAACCTACGTCCATCAGGGTTTTCAGTTTGCGCGCTATGGCCGGAATGCTCTCGAAAAACTCGTGCGCGTCTTCCACTGTCATTTCCAGCACTTCGTGAATATTTTTGCCTTTGTATTTCACTTCCAGAGTTTCGCGGTTGTAGCGTTTGCCTTTACAGACGTCACAAGGTACGTACACATCCGGCAGGAAGTGCATTTCTACCTTGATCATGCCATCACCCTGACAGGCTTCACAGCGGCCACCTTTGACGTTAAAGCTAAAGCGGCCCACCTGATAACCACGGGAACGGGCTTCCTGTGTACCGGCGAATAAATCCCGTACTGCAGTGAAAATGCCGGTGTAAGTCGCAGGGTTAGAACGTGGTGTGCGGCCTATCGGGCTTTGGTCTATGTCGACACATTTATCAAAATGTTCCATGCCTTCAATGGCTTTGTGTGGCGCAGGTTCTTCGCCTTCACCTTTGTTCAGCACCCGGTGCGCAACGCGGAATAAGGTGTCGTTAATTAAAGTGGATTTACCAGAACCCGACACCCCTGTGATACAGGTCATGACGCCAAATGGGATCTCTAAATCAACGTTTTTCAGGTTGTTGCCGCTAGCGCCTAACACCCGTAATTCTTTGCCTTTTTTACCAACATGACGTTTATCAGGCACCGCAATTTTGCGCACACCGGATAAATACTGGCCTGTTAAGGAGTCGGGCGTATTTTTAATATCTTCCAGACTACCTTGCGCCACAATGGAACCACCATGTACACCGGCACCAGGGCCAATGTCGATAATATGGTCGGCGGCGCGCACTGCGTCTTCGTCGTGTTCGACCACTATGACGGTGTTACCCAAATCGCGTAAATGCGTCAGGGTGCCGAGTAATCTGTCGTTGTCGCGCTGGTGCAAACCAATAGAGGGTTCGTCCAGCACATACATAACGCCGACTAAACCTGCACCTATCTGGCTGGCTAAACGTATCCGCTGGGCTTCGCCACCGGACAAGGTTTCGGCGCTGCGCGACAAATTCAGGTAATTCAGGCCCACATTGACTAAAAACATCAGTCGGTCCTGAATTTCTTTTAACACCTTTTCAGCAATTTGCGCTTTTTGACCTTGCAAGGTCAGCTGGCGGAAAAACTCTAAACAGTCACCAATCGACAGTTCCACTACTTCAGGCAAGGTAGTTTTGCCAATAAAGACATGGCGGGCTTCTTCGCGTAAACGTGAGCCGTTACAGGCCGGGCAGCTTTGCGAGGCCAAATACTTGGCCAGTTCTTCGCGCACTGCATTGGATTCAGTTTCGTGATAACGCCTTTCCATATTCGGCAAAATACCTTCAAACGGATGCTTACGTTTGATGATGTCGCCTCTGTCGTTCAGGTATTTAAACTCAATATCGGTTTTGCCTGTGCCGTTTAAAATCACCTGCTGATGCTGTTTACTCAGGCTGGCAAAGGGCACTTCCAGCTCAAAACCATAATGGTCGGCTAAGGATTTCAGCATCTGGAAATAATAGAAGTTACGTTTATCCCAGCCCCGAATAGCGCCACCGGACAAGCTCAGCTCATCGCTGACTATCACTTTATTGGCATCAAAATACTGTTTTACACCTAAACCATCACAACTTTGGCAGGCACCAGCCGGGTTGTTAAAGGAAAACAAACGTGGCTCCAGCTCGGCCATCGAATAACCACAAGTCGGGCAGGCAAAGTTGGCAGAAAAAATCAGTTCTGGTGCTTTTTCATCGTCCATCGACGCGACTTTGGCGATGCCACCAGAGAGCTCCAGCGCGGTTTCAAAACTTTCGGCTAAACGCTGTTTGATATCGTCCCGTACTTTAATCCGGTCGATCACCACTTCAATGGTGTGTTTTTTGTGTAAGTCCAGCTTGGGTGGATCGGACAAATCACAAATTTCGCCGTTAATACGGGCGCGGATATAGCCCTGAGCCGCTAAGGTTTCCAGGGTTTTGACGTGTTCACCTTTACGCTCCTGCACCACAGGAGCTAACACCATCAGTTTGGTGCCTTCAGGGAAAGCCACTACTTTATCCACCATTTCACTGATGGTTTGTGCTGCTAAAGGCAAATCATGAGTAGGGCAACGCGGCTCACCGACCCGGGCGAACAATAAACGCAGGTAGTCGTAAATTTCAGTGATAGTGCCGACAGTAGAGCGCGGGTTATGCGAGGTTGACTTTTGTTCAATAGAAATGGCCGGAGATAAACCTTCGATATGATCGACATCGGGTTTTTCCATCAGGCTTAAAAACTGCCGGGCGTAGGCCGACAAAGACTCGACATAACGGCGCTGACCTTCAGCATAAAGCGTATCAAAGGCTAAAGAGGATTTACCTGAACCGGATAAACCAGTGATCACCACCAGTTTGTCGCGGGGAATTTGCAGGGAAATATTTTTCAGGTTATGGGTGCGGGCACCCCGAATATCTATTTTATCCATACACTTGGGTCTCTTGCCTGTTGAGTCGGCCTGGGAAAACGAATTATCGCAAAATTGCTGTGGGGCGGTCAGTTTGATTTTGATTGAGGCTTTATGCGACAAAGCCAAAACCGGATCAGTAACGCAATAATTCAATTGCTGATACTGTATATAAATACATGCATTATAGCAAGCTGGCCGCTTAGAAAAACAACAAAGTAACAAGCCGCTATTTAGCTGTTTTTGAACCAGATTTGCAGATTGGATCAGTTGAAGCTAAGTTGAAAGTGTCTTCTTAGTTTCAGACCTGACATGACCTCAGAACAACTCTATTGTTTCGCTATGATCCAGGTGTTGCTGGTGTTTTTACTGGCCAGTTTCCGTTTGCGCGCAACAGACCAAAACAGCAAAGCTTTACCCCTGCTGCAAGGGGCTATCAGTGCCGAATTATTCAGTTGGTTCTTCTACTTTTGGCCCGCTGTGGGTTTTAGTTTAGTGTTGTCATTAAGTTTGTCCGCGTTGAATATGACTTTGCTGACAGCCTTTTGTTTTAAAAGATCGGGCAGGCTTGTGCCATGGTGGTGGATAGCGCCTGTGGGTTTACTGCTGGCTTGTTCTTACAGTTATTTCTCTTACCATCAGCAGCAGAATATCAGCTTACATCTGATGACTGTATTTACCTTTTTGCTGATAGGCCCCTGCTTTTGGTGTTTCCGCTATTTAAAGCCACATCCTACTTTATCTGATTTTATGATGGCTGCAGTTTTTGCAGCCTGGTTACTGATTTGCCTGCTTCGCTCTTTGATGTTGTTGATAGCGCCGGATTGGTTATTGTCGGGTTTGCTTATTTCACAGTCTTTTTGGCCTGCTGTATCAGCGGGTTACTGTATTTTTGCCTTGACGGGTTATCTGGAAGAAACCCAACAAAAGTTTAAAGACGAAGCCTTACACGACCCTTTAACCGGCCTGCTGAACCGTCGTGGCTTAGCGAGTGCGATTCAGGGCTGCCTGGCTTATCTGCAGCGTCAGCGTCATAGTGCCGCACTTTTTATGATTGATTTGGACCACTTTAAACAAATTAACGACAAGATAGGCCATGACGGTGGTGACGAAGTATTAATAGCTGTGGCCGAAGTACTGCAAAAAGAACTACGCCAAAGCGATGTGCTGGCCCGTTATGGCGGTGAAGAATTTATTGTGTTTTTACCTCAAACCGACAGAGATTCTGCCCAGCTGGCTGCAGAACGTTTATTGCTGGCGGTGCGTAATATGCAATTGCCCCAGTCCACACAACCGCAACACTTGACCATCAGTTTGGGCATTGCAGTCTTTGACGCTGACTTTGATTTTGATTGCCAGCTGCGCCGTGCTGATCATGCTTTGTATCAGGCCAAAGCCAGGGGCCGTGATCGCATCGAATTTGCGACAGATTCCGTTTAAACCCTTCGTACTTGAAACTGCAGCTTTGTTGACTGCGAGCTCTCGCCCCAGTCACATAGGTAAACTATGCTCCTGGGGTCTCATGCTCTTGTCGCCTCGCTGCAGCTCCAATTACTTTGGGTTGAGGTGAGTGATGGCAGGCTCCCCTGGCGCTGTGCTACAATCGCCGCCCGCTTTTAACCCACAGATAAGAGTCGCGGATGTCCCATCTGAATTCACTGGAAAAACGTGCCGCCTGGTCTTTGGCACTGGTATTTGCTTTCCGGATGCTTGGTTTATTTATGCTGATCCCCGTTTTTGCCATTTTTGGTAAGGACCTGATTGGCTTTTCACCTTTGTGGATAGGTTTAGCCATTGGTGCTTATGGTTTAACTCAGGCGCTGTTACAAATTCCTATGGGCTGGCTGTCCGATAAATGGGGCAGAAAGCCGGTGATGCTGCTGGGCCTTGGCTTTTTTGTGTTGGGTTCAGTGGTCGCTGCTTTAGCAGATTCTGTGTATATGGTGACTTTTGGCCGGGTGCTGCAGGGCATGGGCGCTATATCAGGCGCTGTAATGGCGCTGGCTTCTGATCTTACCCGCGAAGAACAGCGGCCTAAAGTGATGGCTGTGATTGGCATGACCATAGGTTTGTCTTTCACTATAGCTATGGTGGCTGGGCCTGCTATAGCAGCGGCCAGCGGTTTAAGTGGTATTTTCTGGTGCACAGCCTTAATGGCTGTCACAGGTTTACTGCTGGTTTGGAAAGTGGTGCCTGTGGCTATCAGTAAAGCACCAGCTTCTGAAACGCTGGCGACTAAAGGCCAAATCATGGCGCTGTTTCGTCACCCTGAATTATTACGGCTGAACTTTGGTGTGCTGGTTCTTCACCTGTTACTCACTGCTATTTTTGTCGTGTTGCCCACTTTGTTACTGCAGCAAAATTTTGCCTCAGCACAACACTGGCAACTCTATCTGCCTGTTTTAATTGCTGCTTTTATTTTGATGGTGCCGCTGATGATTCTGGCCAGCCGCAAGCAACAGGAAAAAGGTTATTTATTACTGGCAATCAGCCTGCTTATTGTTAGTTTTGTGTTAATTTTAATCAATCAGCAGTTGTGGTCGATCGCCCTGGCGCTGTTGTTATTTTTTGTTGGCTTTAACTATTTAGAAGCCAGTATGCCTGCCTTGTTGTCGCGTATTGCCCCTGCTGGATTAAAAGGAACTGCTATGGGTACTTATGCCAGTGCGCAGTTTTTAGGTGCCTTTTTAGGCGGTATTTTAGGCGGTGCTGTGGCGAGTTTCAGCAGCGGTGAATCCTTGTTTGCCGTGGCTGCCCTGATTGGTTTACTATGGTTGACTTATGCCAGCCGCATGACAGTGCCAGCGCGATCGCAACGGCTGTCATTGCCTGTCAAAGTGGCCGATGAAGCCGCCGCAACCCAATTGGCGCAGCGCCTGACCCAACTCAGAGGTGTGTTGGAAGTCACAGTGGTGGTTGCGGAACAACGTTTGTATTTAAAAGTCGGCCAGCAACATTTTGATTTGGCAGAGGCACAGTCTTTGGTTGAGAGCAGCCAAAAAAGTTAAGGAGAAGTCGCATGGCTCGTGGAATTAATAAAGTAATTTTGATTGGTAACTTAGGGACAGATCCCGAAGTCCGTTATATGCCAACAGGTGGTGCAGTGGCTAACCTGACTATTGCAACCAGCGAAAGCTGGACGGACAAAACCACCAATGAAAAGAAAGAACAAACCGAATGGCACCGTGTCGTGATTTATCAGCGTTTAGCTGAAATCGCCGGTGAATACCTGCGTAAAGGCAGCAAGGTGTATATCGAAGGTCGTTTACGTACCCGTAAGTGGCAGGATCAGCAAGGTGTTGAACGTTACACCACTGAAATTATTGCCAACGAGCTGCAAATGTTAGACGGCCGTGGTGAAGGTCAGGGCGCTGGCATGGGTCAGGCTCCGGCTATGGGCGGCGGTGCTCCTATGGGTAACCAGGGTGGCTATCAACAACCTGCAGCTGCACCACAACAGCGTATGCCACAAGCGGCTCCTGCTGCTCAGAGTGGTTACGCGCCGCAAGCTCCAGCTGCTGCAGCACCGGCACAAGGTGGTTACCAGCAACGTCCAGCTCAGGGCGGCTTCCAGCCTCAGGGCAATTTTAACCAGCCACAAGGCGGTTTTAATCAGGCAGCACCACAACAACGTGGCCCAATGGAACCACCAATCGACTTTGATGACGATATTCCGTTCTGATAAACAGGGTTTGCCCGATATAAAATTAAGCCTCTGATATCAGAGGCTTTTTTATGTCTTTTATTTCTATACAGAGTCCGAACTGCTGCTTCTTTTTCTAAACTGTGCCGCTTTATACCTGTTGCCGCATAAGGCCATACTGCACCACCGGCGTTTGTGGGCTTTGGTTCTGTCGTAAAACCACAAAATACAGTCGGGGTGTTCGCATTGTTTAACCAGCGTGAAGTTACCCTCCACCAATAGCTGCGCCACAGCTTCTGCGACCGGACCCAATAAAGTTCCAATGCTGTTGCTGTGTGAAATACGGCTTAACTTTAGTTTGCCCTCTGTATCTTTTGTCAGAGAGGGCGTCGTCTCGAAAGCGTGCAAATATTGATTTAACTCACTGATCTCAGGTGATTTTTCTTCTTTAAACTCTGTGATGAGCTGCCGTGCCAGGGCCCGTAAAACTTTGGCCTGCGTAAGCAGCTCACCGGTAGTAAAAGCCTTGCCCTCTGCTGACGGAACTATGCCGTAGCGTGCTAACCAGTGCAGTACATCGTCATCAGTGTTCCAGAATTCAACAGCTTTGCCGTCATCACGGGCTTCAGTATTCAGTAAGTCCATCGCCAAATGATCGCCCAGCATAGGTGCGCCGCTTTGAGTCTCGTTGTGCAGAATTTCTGAAATCAGCATAAGTAACTCCTAAAAATTAATTTGACAGGTTACTCATGTTGAGTCAGACTTGTCTCAAGTAACCAGTTAATCATGATTATATAGGTTACTTGGTGAGATTGCCAACCTTAACTTCACGGAGTACCTATGAATACCAAACAAATACTGCTGGCAGCTGCAACCTTAGCTGCCTCTCTTTCTGCCTTTGCTGCAGAAGATAAAACCCAGGTGCGTTATCAAAGCCTGGATGTGCAGGGTGTGGATCTGTTTTACCGCGAGGCGGGTTCACCCAAAGCACCTACTGTACTGTTGTTGCACGGCTTTGGTGCTTCGTCTTATATGTTCAGGGATTTAATGCCAAAACTGGCAGAGAAATACCATGTGGTTGCACCTGATCTGCCTGGTTTTGGCCAAACCACTGTTAAGCCCGGCGTTAAATTTAACTACAACTTCGATAATCTGGCTTCTGTAATTGATGCTTTTACCCTAGCCAAGGGCCTTGAACGCTACGCTCTGTATGTGTTTGATTATGGTGCCCCTGTTGGCTGGCGTCTGGCGGTGAAAAATCCGGAGAAGATCACTGCCATTGTGACCCAAAATGGCAATGGCTATGAAGAAGGACTGAGTGAAGGTTGGGCTGATATGCGCAAAGCCTGGACGAACCCAACGGCGGAAAACCGCGAAGCCCTGCGTAAGTTCAATACGGCAGACATGCTGAAGTGGCAATACACTGAAGGTGTAGAAGATACCTCAGTGATAGCGCCTGAAACTTATCAGTTAGCCCATGCAGCTATTGAGCGTATTGGTGTTGATGTGCAGATGGATTTGCTGTTGGATTATGGCAGCAACGTGAAACAATACAAACAGTTGCATCAGTTTTTCCGCAGCAAACAGCCACCTTTATTAGCGATTTGGGGTGAAAAAGATCCATTCTTTTTACCAGCTGGCGCTAAAGCATTCCAGCGTGATAATCCAAAAGCCCAGGTACAATTTTTGAATAGTGGCCACTTCGCTATTGAAACTCACGGCAATGAAATAGCAGCAGCTATGCTGGAGTTTTTAGACCGTAGCATCAAACCTTAAAGCTTAAAAGCATCACAGCAGTGCTAAAGCTGTGATGCTTTGTGTTTATTTTTTTGCTCTGAAGTCGCTGGTTCAGGCGTTAAAACCAGCGTCCACTGTCACTACTGATCCTGTCATAAAATGAGCTGCAGGACTTGCAAGAAAAGCAACCACTGCTGCTACATCTGCTGGTTTTCCGTAACGTCCCAGAGACGTCAGGCGACGATTGGATTCTGCCCAATCGCCATCTGCCGGGTTCTGATCCGTATCTATAGGGCCGGGTTGAACCAGATTCACGGTAATGTCCTGAGGACCAAGTTCGCGCGCTAAGCCCCGTGTAAAGGCAAGCAAGGCAGATTTCGACATGGAATACACTGTTAGCTCCGGATAAGGCACTCGTTCGGCCAGACACGAACCTGTAGTGATAATGCGACCGCCTTTTTTCAGGTAAGGAATAGCAGCCTGCGAAGCCAATACAGCGGAGCGGGCGTTCACATTCATTAAATCCTGAATATCTGCAAAGCTCATAGTCACCAGTGGACCAGAGCGCGCAATACCGACGTTATTGACCAGAATATCCAGCCCTCCGAGTTTTTTCACTGTTTCTTCCACAGAGCGTTTTACTGCTGCCGGATCGCCGCTGTCGGCCTGAACGGCCATGGCTCGCCGCCCTTTTGCTTCGATCAGCTGCACTATCTCAGCCGCTTTATCGGTGGATCGGATATAAGTAATCACCACGTCAGCGCCTCTGTCTGCCAGTTCCAGCGCTATGCCTGCACCAATACCCCGTGAAGCGCCTGTCACCAGAGCGCGTTTGCCGGCCAGATCCTGGATTCGGTTTTCTGTGGCTTTTTGCTCTGCTGCTACGGCTTGTGTTGCACCAATAGAGGACGCTGCAATAGCAGCAATGCCAGCTGTGGCGCCCAGTACGAAGCTACGTCTGCTGAGCCCGGTTTTTTCATTTGTTTGCATGATGATCTCCTTTGTTCAGAGGATATTGTCTGTTGCCGCTTTGGGCTGCGCGTTCTACTGCAGCGATCAGGCGGCTGTTGTGCAGAGCATGAGCAAAACCCGCAGTAGTGAAGGTATT
>CBIMJC010000038.1:0-18684 GCA_966244125.1 uncultured Rheinheimera sp. | reverse complement strand
ACCCCGCAATAACAACCAGGCTCCCGTGGACAATGATTACCGCGCGAACAAATCAGCTGGGCGGGTTTATCTAAACTACGGGCCACCCAGTTGATATTCAGAATATTCGACACTGTAGTCAAGGTAGAGCGAATGGCTTTAGGCACCACGGCAGAACCACCCTGACTGCGACAGAGTTGTTTTAATTCCTGCGCCATAGTTTCTACATCCATGCCCTGCGCCTCTATCGCCGGGTTTAAATCTATCCCGGCACAAAGCACATGCGCATTACCTGCCAAATCCGACACTTTGGTGGATTCACAACAATAAATCCGTGGCTGGCCCTGCACCTCCAAAATCGACAGCTGTGCTGAATGCGCAGATTCGGCCGCCTCGAACATCCGAAATACCGCCCAGTGCTGACAAGGGTCTTCCACCTGGCGCATATTGCCCCAGGGCAAAGGAATACCGTTGCCTCTGTACACTGCCTTCAATTTACCCGGTGTGTAGGCATCAAAATAATGCCAGTGACTGTAGGGCGATACCGCCGTCATACGACGCATAGCCACAGAAGCTGAGACTCCTGCTAACTGATGCGAACTGATTTCATAACCTTGTTTATCTAATAGCTGACGAAACGGCATTTTAGGGCACAACAAAGCACCGGCAAAAAAGCTCGACTCAAAATCACGCCAGGCATGCAGAATATCCTGAGGTGCCACTGCACTGTCATCCGTCGGCACAGAGTCAAAAGCCCCACCGACCATCATGCCGCTTTTGACACCGTCTTTGTTATGCAACACCGCATGGCCTATATGCACGGCCAGCTCGTACTTCAGCCGGGTTGGCCACTGTTGCAACAGCTTATTTAAATGCAAAGTGCCGGGCGGTAAAAAATACGAGGTCGGTACGTTTTTCGATAATACCCCCAATTCGTCCAACACTTCTTTTGGCGTTTGCTCAAACCAGCGCACCTGCAGACCCAACTGCTGCACTATCTGCATTAAATCTTCCACCGACAAGGGCATCCGCTTCAGGCCCACTTCTTCAGCCGCACGTTCCAGCTCAGGAAAATGGTTTTGATGATGCTCCTGATGCGCACGAATAAGCAGCTGCGCAAACTGACGACCGCTAATACCGGTTTGTGACAACATCTCCGGAATAGCAATTTGCAGAATATCGTTAGAAAACAAAAAGCCAGGTTCCAGCGCCATACCAGACACACCACCCCTACTGCCTTTTTGCGGGGTAATATCCAGTTGCTGCTCTTCACCATCCAAAAACCATTCGACGTCTTTTTGAAAAACTTCCGCAATGACCTGCAGCATATCCAGGCTCGGCACCCTTTTACCGCGCTCTATCATCGACAAATAAGACACGGACGGCGCGTACTCAGAGTTCACTCTGATACAACGGGTCGACAAGTCTTCCATCGTTAAGTTATTGCGCTTTCTAAGGTTTCTGATCTTAGTACCAAGGAAATGCGACTTTCTGAGTAAACTTTTATTGGCTGTCATTTTGTAAAATTCACACTGTGAAGTTTTAATTGTGAAATTATTCAGAAAACTAACATAGACTAAATATCAAGCAACAGCAATGCTGCTTTACTGGCCCTACAGCCTTAAGAACTTATTAAAAGCAACACAAAACAGGACGAAAATCATGAACATGACAGCCACCCAAAACTCACACCAGGACCATGATATCCGGGACGAGATCAGCTACATAGCCGGGCTGAACCAGAGTCATGTCCGTCAGATCATGGATTACTCCAAAGCTTTTCTGGATAAAGTATTTCCGCTGGACAGAGGTTCCCACAAAGACGTTTGCAGTTATGTGGTGTATTACCAGCATGTATTGGCTTTTTTCGACGACGGCAGCAACAGTGGTTTAAAAACTCCGGCACAGTTTGTCGCTTTTGGCGGCCATCCGGAACAGCCTCAATCCCTGTTATTAAAAGACGGCGAACGCCATGTTGAATTATTGTTTTGCCACAAAGGCGCACATGGCAGTCTGGATAAAGCCGGTATTGAAGATATTCAGCTGCAGCTGACAGGCGAACAAACCGGCTGGTTCAGTATGATCCGCGGTAACACGCAGGCCCAACCTTGCATCGCCAGTACACAAAATAGTCCATGCTTTCGTGCAAAAGAAGGTGGCGATTACAGAGTAAATTCGTTATAACTAACGCAGTTGATTTTTTATACTCTCGAAAACAGCAGTGACGGGCAGGTAAAGTTTGCCAAAGCTGATAAAAATCAGCGGCAAAACGAATAAAAACAACAGGGGACGATAGACGTTCGACAGGGGAGAAAAAAGGCCGGTTCACACCGGCCTTTTTTTATTTTGTTGCATCCATCAAGCTTCGGGCAGGATAGTTCCAATCAGAACTGATAGGTCATACTTAAAGTCACAGAGCGCGGCAGAATGTAACGACCGTTTGGTGAGGTTGGGTTACGCGGGTCACCTTCAGTTAAACCTTGTTTATCCGTCAGGTTATCCACCGACAACTGAGTTTTTAACTGTTCTGTTAACTCCAGCTGCACACCGGCATCAATTTTGGTGTAACCCGCTAAGGTCACCGTATTTTCATTGTCGGCATAACGATCAGACACCGAAGCTATAGTGCCGTAGACAGAAGCAAAGGTATCTTCAAAAGCTTCAAAGCCATAACTTGGAGTTAAACGCACTTGCCATCTGGGCTGACGCTGAGCTCTGTTGCCTTCATTGGTTGGGCTTTCAGTGATTTCAGTTTTTTGCAGTGTAGAATTCAGGTTCAGAGAAAACCCTGTGCTGGTGTAGTAGTTAAAGTCCAGCTCCACACCATAAGCTCTGTTGGTCAGCACTTCAGCCGGATCGCCAGGGCGACGGACAAAAGTATCGCCTTCCACTTCGTTATAAAATGAAGTGGCGTAGAAGCTGTAGTTTTGTTCAGCCCATTTGTAACCTAACTCAAACTGAGTCACTTCTTTAATCAGCTTTTCACCGCTGGTAAAAGCGCCGTAGTTATCACGGAAGTCGTCAAAAAATGGCATCTTGTTGCCTTTATTGACGCGGGCAAAAACACCCATATTTTTTTGCCACATCCAGTTCACACCAGCTGTCCAGGCAATTTTACTTTCGTCATAACTGACAGCTTTACTAACCTGACCTGTTAACCCTTCGTCCACAGTGTAATCAATAGTGTGGTTTTCATTACGCAGACCAAGGTCCGCTGTCCATTGTTCGTTTAACGCCACTTCCACAGCAGCGTATAAAGCACGGGTGGTGCCATCGCCAGTGGCGTCTATGTCGTAGTTCCAGCTGCAGCTGTCCTGATTGTCGTTACAGTTGATACCGGTTAAAGCTTCACCTCCTGACTCGACTACATGCCAGGCCTGGTTACCAATAGACCACCAGTCTTTCACCGAAAAGGCCGTGCTGTAGACACCTACAGTGTATTTAGCGCTGTCGGCGGTTTTGGTCACAGCTAAATCATTGGTGAACGAATCCAGCTCTTTTTCCACCACCCAGCGACCCATTTGCTGCACCATAGTATCGCCATCGTACAAAGTACCAGTGGTCGCACCGGTCGCATTTAAACCGTTATCAGCGACAGTGCGCAGTGCCACAGCACCAGCCTCAGGCACTAAACCTAAGGTATTTGCATCACCCTGGGTATAGTTAAAGCGATACAACAATTTCCAGTCGTTGTTGAGATCCAAATCTACAGTACCGCCCGAGACTGAACCTTTCCAGCCCCGGCCATCTCCCAGGTCAACATTGCGGCTTTCGCCGTCCGGACCAAACTGAATAGTGGCTTGTCTGTTGTTTGGACCAATCTGAGTGTAGCTATTGTCCACTCCAGCCACATTCAGTGGGGTGGGCAAATACCAGACACCGTGGTCATCCGTCTGGCGGGTATAGAAGTTGATACTGCCGTTGTCTAAATCTTTGGTAATATTCAGCGTAAACTGATGGCCTTCTTCTGAATTAAAACCTGCGTCACGCACACCTTGTGAGCTGCTGATATAACCGCCCATCATAAAATACAAATCATCAGCCAGTTCACCGCTCACCACAGTATCCATACGCTGCAAGCCATAATCAGCAGTGGATAACTTGACTAAACCTTCAGTTTCTTCCGAGCCTTCTTTTAAAATAAAGTTAGTGGTTAAACCCGGCTGACCATTGGAGATCACTGGCGTTGAACCACCCCGCAGAGCTTCCATAAAGTCGACGGTTTCATCGAGGCGGAACATCGACGAGTTTTCTAAAAACGACAAAGTTGGCGGCGGGAAAATAGGCACGCCCTGCATTTGTACTGTTAAAAATGGCGCATCGCCACCACTGGGGAAACCACGGACAAAAACGTTAGCCCCGGCCACACCACCTGAACTTTCCGACCAGACACCTGGCACTAAGGTAAACAACTCGGCCGTGCTTTTAGGGTTCATTTTTTCAATATTTTCTGCCGACACGTTGGTGATGGCATAACTGGCATCCACACGTAAACCGGCGATACCGCTGGCTTTACCTGTAATGACGATTTGTTCTATCTGACTTTCTTCGGCAGGCTTTTTGGCCGTTGCAACTTTGCTGCTTTCTTCGGTTTGCTGCTGAGCCTGTAGCATAGTGACTGGCAGTAAGGTAACGAGCATGGCTGACGCCAGCTTAGTGAGCCGTAAATTCATCTGATCTCTCCCCGTTGTCTTTGATTACGCAGCTATGACGCTCTTTATTTATTGCTGCTTAAATAAACATAATTCATCTTGCAATCGATTGCAATAAAGAATCAGGAACTTTTGCAATCGTTTGCAATATCATTTTGTGTTAGGGTTTTACCAGGTCACAGAAGGGGCTCGATTTGGCATCATCCTTTTGTCATAATCAGTGCGTTAATGCAGTTTATAATGGAAAATCAGTTGTGAATTCAGGTAAAAAAATGATGACACTGGCCGACATAGCAGCTTTAGCTGAAGTGTCCGAATCTACTGCATCCAGAGCATTACGCGACAACCCGGTCGTAAATATCGAAACCCGCCTGAAAGTGCAACAAATAGCTCAGCAGTACCAATTTAACGTTAACCCGACAGCCCGCAGTTTACGCACCCAAAAAAGCTACACCATAGCAGTGATCATTTTGTTTGATGCCAAAAGCCAGCAGGCCATTTCCGACCCTTTTTTGCTGGAAATTTTAGGTGTGATTGCCGATGAGCTGACGCATAAAGGTTATGACATGCTGCTCAGCACCAGCAAAACCAAAGATAAAGACTGGAAAACTTATTACATAGATGCCAAAAGAGCCGATGGTTTAATCATCATAGGCCAGGGCGAACACGACCAGCGCATCGAACAACTGTCACACAGCAAAGTACCTTTTGTGGTGTGGGGCGCCAGTTCAGGTCATGACAATTTTACTGTGGTCGGCAGTCAGAACCGCAGTGGCGCAGAAGCTGCCGTCAGCCATTTAGTAGAACAAGGCTGCAGACATATCGCCTTTTTGGGCGACTATCGCCATAACGAAATTGAACAACGTTATCTGGGGTATCAGGATGCATTACAAAAAGCCGGTTTGGCTTTGGATCCGGCCTATGAACTCATCACCGACTTTACCGCTCAGGATGGCTATGTCAAAACCCAGCAGCAGTTATTCCCCTTGCTGCCCAGGCTGGACGGTATTTTTGCTGCCAGCGATGCCATAGCTTTAGGTGCGATGAAAGCCCTGCAGGAACATGGGGTCCAGGTGCCGCAACAACTGGCTATTGCAGGTTTTGATGATATTGCGATGTCGGCTTATTGCTCGCCAGCACTCACCACAGTAAAACAAGACACCATCAATGGTGGCAAATTGCTGGTGTCCAAGTTATTGCAGCAAATGGACGGCGAACAGGCAGAATCTGAACTCTTGCCAGTGCGGTTATTAAGCCGTCAAAGTTCTGCCCGGCGCTGAATTTACAACGCCAGCAGCTTCGTCAGTAATGACGGATCCAAAGCAGAAATGGCGGGGATCACTAAATCGGCCTGAGTTAAGGCATGCGGCTCACCAATACCCAAAGCGTACATACCAGCAGCTTTAATAGCAGTCACACCGGCTGGCGCGTCTTCTACTCCAATACAACGCTCTGGTTTTACGCCCAAAGCTTCAGCGCAGGTTAAAAAGATTTCAGGGTCGGGTTTGCCGTTTTTAATCAGATTGGAGTCGGCGACATAATCAAACAAAGCCGGAATACCAAGTTTTTGCAGCACCAAAGCAGCATTTTTACTGGCCGACGCCAAAGCTGTTTTCACTCCTGCTGCTTTTAAACTGCTAAAAAGTGGCAATACACCGGGGAATAAGTCGGCAGGTGACATCAACTGCACCAGTTTTAAATACTCCGCATTTTTTTGCTCTGCCAGCATCAGTTTGTCATCCTGACTTAACTGCTGCTGCCCTAACTGCAAAATCAGCTCCAGCGACCCCATCCGGTCCACGCCCTTGAGTAGTTCGTTATCTGCACGGCTAAATTCGATACCCAGTTGGGTTGCCAATTGCTTCCAGGCTAAAAAATGATATTCAGCTGTATCGGTCAACACACCATCCAAATCAAAAATAACAGCCTGGATCATGATTTCACTCCAGACGACGCTTTTGACAAAGAAAACATCTGGCTTTGGCCCGCAACTAAACAAAAACGCTCTGTCTGATGCTGCAAAGTTAAATCAGCGCCACTTAATAACTGATAACTCACTTGTGTTTGACTGACCTGCACCTGCAATACCCGGCCTCTGTAGTTGAGTTTAAATTTCAGTTCCGGCCAGGCTGCCGGCAGTTTAGGTTCAAAAAACAAACCTTGTGGACGGCTGCGCATACCGGCAAAACCACAAACCACAGACAACCAGCTGCCGGCCATACAGGCAATATGCACACCGTATTCGGTGTTGTGATGGTAGTTATCCAAATCCATCCGCGCTGTGTTGGCAAAAAACTGATAAGCACGCTCCGTCTGGCCAGTCTCAGCAAAAGCCACCGCATGAATGCAGCTGCTTAAACTGGAATCATGAGTGGTTAACGGCTCGTAATAGGCCAGGTTGCGCGCTTTTAAATCACGTGAAAATTGCTGATCCAGCAAATACATCGCCAGCACTAAATCCGCTTGTTTTAACACCTGATGGCGGTAAATCACCAGCGGATGGTAATGCAACAACAGCGGGTATTTGTCGGCAGGAGTTGCAGCAAAATCCCATGGTTTTTTCGCGAGGAAACTGTCGTCCTGTGCACTGATTTGTAGCTTGTCGTCATAAGGTAAATACATCAGCTCTGCGGCTTGTTGCCAGCTTTGTATTTCTTCTGGTGCGACGCCCAGCCTCAAACAAAAACTCTGATAAAACTCAGGGTTTTGGCTAGCCAGCTTTGCCAATACTTCAGCGGTAAAACTTAAATGCAGCTGCGCCATGGCGTTGGTGTAGAAGTTGTTATTCACCAAAGCCGTGTATTCATCAGGCCCTGTCACCAGATGAATTTCAAAACGGCCGCTGTGCTGACTGAAAAAGCCCAGTTGCAGCCATAAACGCGCCGTTTCCACCAGCATTTCAGCACCAGCCTGCTGCATAAAAGCCCAGTCATCTGTCGCCAGCACGTAACTTCGGATGGCATAAGCTATAGCGGCATTAATATGATACTGGGCTGTGCCCGCCGGGAAATAAGCCGAACATTCATCACCGCCTATAGTGCGCCATGGATACAAAGCACCTTTGTCATGCGACATCTGCCGCGCTCTGTTTTTGGCTTGCTCCAGCTGACTAAAACGCTGCAACAACAACTGACGGGCAGTGTCAGGCTGGCAAAAACTTAAAGTCGGGATCACATAAATTTCGGTGTCCCAGAAATAATGGCCATCGTAACCAGGCCCGGTCAGACCTTTAGCGCCAATATTGCTGACGCCATTACGGCCAGCCGACTGCACCAGACTAAATAAGTTAAAACGTAAGCCTTGTTGCAGAGCCGGGTCGTCACTGATTTGGATATCTGACTGCAACCAGAAATCGGCTAAATACTGCTGCTGTTCTGCCGCCAGCACGGCAAACCCATCAGTCACAGCTTGTTGCAGCAGTTTTTTCGCTGCTGCTAATGGCATTTCGGCCTGTTTGGAGGCCACCTGATAACTGATGTATTTGCTAAAACGAACCGCCTGCCCCTGCTGTAACTGCAGCTCAAACAGCTGGGTCAGTAAGTTAGGCTCAACCTGCTGATCCATAAAACGCACGTCGTCAGTAAACTGATGTTGGATAGCCGACACCAGCTGAAAATCAGCACCATGCACCTGATGCAGCAAATAACTGCAGTCCGCTTTATCCCCAATGCCCTGCCGCGCCTCAGGCTTTAAGCTGGTTTCCAGCGCCATCTCGCCAACCCGCGGGTCGTCTGGTTTAAACACCGATTTGTACTGGCCATTCAGACAAGACTTTAATAACACAGCCCCGGAGAAATTTTGTGCTGTGATGGTCCATTCAATCGCCATCAGTTCAGGACGCTGAAAACTGACTAAACGGCGGCTTTGTAGCTTGAGCTGCTTGCCTGAAGGGCTGGTAAATAACTGTTCACGACTTAAGATACCGGTGCGTAAATCCAGAATGCGCTCAGCTGGCTGTTCTGCCGACACGGCCAGCCAATGCCCGTCTAACGCCAGTTGCAGACTTTTGCCATCGGGCACCTGCAACATTTTGTCGTTATTTTTCGCAAAACCATAAGCCGACTCACCGTACACAATAGGCTCAGAACTATAAACCCCGTTCAGGTAAGTGCCTTCGCAGCTGGCCCCAGCACTGCAGCCTTCTTCGTAAGTGCCGCGACTGCCAATAAAACCATTGGCCAGACTGAATAAAGTTTCTTTTAACATCAGCTGATCAGGATCAAACTGCTGATCCACCAACTGCCACTCGTCAATTTCAAGGGCATGGTTTATGGTTTGGCTGGCTACTGCGGATAGAGTCACGGTGTTACCTATATCTGATATCCCCTTCGTACTTGAAGCTGCAGCTGTGTTGACTGCGCTCCTCACCCCAATCACATAGGACCACTATGTTCATGGGGACCCGGTCGCTTGCGGCCTTGCTGCAACACCAATTACTTTGGAGATGAATTGCTCGTTATTTTTAATAATACAAACATTGCAATCGATTGCAATAGCTGTATGATGATTTTCAGACAGGGTAAAAAACCAACAAAAGAAAAGGTCCATAGCCAAAGTAATTGGAGTTGTAGCGAGGCGACAAGAGCGTGAGACCCCAGGAGCATAGTGCCCTATGTGACTGGGGCGAGAGCATGCAGTCAACAAAGCTACGGCTTCAAGTACGAAGGCTATAAAACTAAAAAGAGTGCATCTATGCATACCATCCGCATCAAAGCAGCCTTGCTGCTGATCTATTTTATTTTCGCCATGCTGCTCAACAGTGTCGGCATAGTGATACTGCAAGTGATCCAGAATTTTCAGGTCAGTAAAGAAGCCGCCAGTGTGCTGGAAGGTTTTAAAGACCTGCCAATTGCCATAGTGTCTTTTCTGGTGGCGTCCACCCTGCCCAAACTGGGTTACAAAAAAGCGCTGCAAATTGCCTTGTTGTTGATTGCAGGGGCTTCGGTGCTGATGCCGTTATTCCCTTCTTTTGATACCAGTAAGTTATTGTTTTTCTGTGTAGGTGTGGCTTTTGCACTGACCAAAGTTTCGGTTTATGCCACTTTGGGTTTAATCACCAAAAGCAAAGCTGAACATGCTTCTGTGCTGAATTTTATTGAAGGTTTTTTTATGCTGGGCGTACTGACCGCCTATTGGTTTTTTGCCGCCTTTATGACGGAAGGTTCAGGCAACGGCTGGCTGGATGTGTACTGGTATCTGGCTGGCTTAAGTCTGCTGGCTTTCGCGCTGGTCAGCTCCACCGACTTCCCGGCTTTAGAGCTGGATCCACAAAGCACAGGTGTAAAGGACTTTATCGCCATGCTGAAACTCACCACCAGGCCACTGGTGTTTGTGTTTGTGATTTCGGCCTTTTTGTATGTGCTGATAGAACAAGGCATAGGCAGCTGGTTACCTACTTTTAATAACGAAGTGCTGCATTTACCCAGCCAGTTAAGTGTGCAAATTACCAGTATTTTTGCCGCGTCTTTGGCGGCCGGGCGTTTATCTGCAGGTTTTATTTTACGTTTTATTCCCTGGCATTGGCTCTGTAATATCTGCCTGCTGGCAATGGCAGCTTTGGTGTTACTGACCTTGCCTTTAACCCACGAAATTCAGCCCGATCCGGATGTGACTTTATGGACTGCGCCTTTGTCGGCTTATCTGCTGCCGCTGATAGGTTTTTTTATGGCGCCTGTTTACCCTATGCTGAACTCGGCCATCTTAACCAGCCTGCCACAGCAGCAACATGCCGCCATGACAGGTTTAATAGTCGTATTCTCTGCTTTAGGCGGCACTACGGGTTCTATAGTCACGGGCCATAGTTTTGCCGCTTTAGGCGGACAAACTGCCTTTTACCTGACTTTGTTGCCGCTCGGCTTATTGCTGCTCAGCAGTAATAGTTTTCATAAACTCAAAGCAGCAGCATAAAAAGCCATGATTCAGGCTGCCGCGCTATTGCAGTGAGCAGCCTTACTTGCTCTACTGACAATCAGTTACTGCATAAAGACTCACAAGGAACTGTTATGTCGGATCAGGTTCAATCATTGCCGCAAAACTCTGCCTGGTTTTCTGAACTGAAACAGCATGCCAGCGAACACAAACTGGCGGCTGCAGGTTTGGCTTTAGGCTTGTTTGCTGTGCTTATTTTGCTGACGCAAAGCATAGTGCATTTATCCAACTCCCCTTCTTCCGAAAACCTGAAGCTGGCGTTAATAGGCGGCACCGCAGGTTTTATTGCCACCACTTTAGGTGCTTTGCCCGCTTTGTTATTACGTAGTTTGCCTCAGGCAATGGAAGACAGTTTATTAGGCATAGCAGCGGGCATGATGCTGGCGGCCAGTGCTTTTTCTTTGTTATTGCCAGGTATTGAAGCTGGCACAGAGCTATTTCAAAGCGATAGTTTAGGCGCTTTGATTGTGGTAGCTGGTATGGCGCTTGGCGTTTTGCTGATGCTGGGTTTAGATGCCTTTACGCCACACGAACACGACAAAACCGGCCCTTGTGGCCCTGGTTATCAGGCTTGTGACCGCATCTGGTTATTTGTCTTTGCTATAGCCCTACACAACTTACCTGAAGGTATGGCTGTGGGCGTAAGTTTTGCTAATGGCGATATGTCGGTCGGTTTACCTCTGGCCACTGCCATAGCACTGCAGGATATTCCAGAGGGTTTAGCTGTGGCTTTGTCCTTAAGAGCTGCTGGTTTTAAAGCTGGTTTTGCGGTTTTTGTCGCTGCAGCCAGCGGTATTTTAGAACCTTTAGGCGCGCTGATTGGCGTGGGTTTATCCAGTGGTTTTGCCGCCGCTTATCCTATGGGTTTAGGTTTGGCCGCAGGGGCTATGATTTTTGTGGTGTCACACGAAGTGATCCCGGAAACTCATCGCAACGGCCATCAAACCGCTGCAACTTTGGGTTTAATGGTTGGCTTTGCGGTGATGATGGTATTGGATACCACTTTAGGTTAGCAGTTAAAGACTAAGCGCTTTCGTGCTGGCATAAACTCACCAGCTTAGCTTTCAGACAAGCCTGCAGATCGGCAGGTTTGAGCCCTATCTCCAGCCCTCTTTTCCCGGCGCTGACATAAATAGTTTCAAAAGCAGTTGCCGACTCGTCGATAAAAGTCCGTAACAGCTTTTTTTGTCCAAGCGGACTGACACCACCCAGCACATAACCACTGCTGCGCTCGACATCCGCAGCGGCGGCCATAGCGGCCTTTTTTGCACCAGCAGCTTTGGCCAGCTGTTTCATATTCAGCAGCTGATCCACAGGCACTATGGCGGTGACTAACTCTTTGCCATCCAAAGCCGCCACTAAGGTTTTAAACACCTGTGGCGCAGCTAAACCCAATTTAGTCGCCGCTTCCAGACCATAAGATTCAGCTTGAGGGTCGTGCTGGTATTCCAATACCTGATGTGGCACTTTGAGTTTTTTCAGCAGCAAAACAGCGGGTGTCATCACAGCATCCTTTACTTGTTTTTTGGCCGCTATTGTGAAAACAAAGGTGCTGAAAAATCAACACCTTTGCCTGGCTCGATCAATAAAGAATGGATCACTAAAGAATCATCAGAAAAACAAGCTGCTGCGCTCTACAGCAACACGGCCATCGGAAAATAACCAGCGACCTTTTGCCATCACAGCTTTTAACTCCAAAGTGTTTTTATCAATCAATAACAAGTCAGCATCAGCGCCGACCTGCAACTGGCCTTTCTGTGGCAGCTTTAAAATACGGGCCGGATTGGCCGTTACTACCCGCAGTGCATCCTGCACCGGCACTCCTAACCTAATGGCATCCGTCATCTCTTCGTACAAACTGGCAATACGGCCTTCCCCTAAACCAACAAAGTTATTCTGCGCATCAAACATCGGCAACGAGGCATTGGCGTCAGATGAAAAGGTCAGATGCTGCAAATTGACGCCTGCTTGCACCGCCTGCAACAAAGCATCGGCACATTTAATTTCGCCCTGTGCTAAATCCTGCGCCGTGGTGCTGGTGGTTAAGTCTATGTAGCCGCCCTGAGCCACATAATCAAAACCCATCTGCAGCAAGGCCTGATTGCGGTTCATATGAGTCGGATAAAACTGGCTCAGAGGGATATCTGTGCTGGACGCCACTTGCAGCAGTTGGCTGATACCTTCAGGCGAAGGCCCGACATGTACGCTGACAATACCGGCTTTGCCAGCGAGCATACCACCAACCCGGGCCTGCGAGGCCAAACGCGCCAGCTCCTGCACTGTCGGCTGCGACGAGCGGTGATCCGCTATCGCCACTTCACCTACCCCAATAAACTTGTCGATCAGCACCAGATCCTGCAGTAAATCGTCCATCAGGGTATAAGCCGGCACCTGATAAGAGCCGGTGTGGCAATAACAGGTTAAACCTTCTTCATCCAGCGCATGGGCCTTAGCCAACAGATTAGTCAGAGTGCGGGTGACAGCATCCGTGCCAAGTACACCCACTAAAGTGGTCACTCCGGCTGCAATGGCATCTGTCACTTTCAGCTCAGAGGTGCGGCTGCGAAAGCCACCTTCGCCACCACCGCCAATAATATGGGCCAGCGAATCAACTAAACCAGGCACTACATAACAATCGCTGGCATCGACAGTTTGTACTATCTCACCTTCAAGCTCTGCCTGAGCCCCCAACGCAGCGATGTGCTGCCCTGCCACCAGCAGGTTGGTCTGGCCCAAAGGTTCAGGCGAATAACAGATCCCATTTACTATTCTGGTGATCATAAAAAATCCTTGTTGCTCCGGCTGACAGCAGCCCTGATTGAGAAAATTGAATAACCTGACTCAGTAGCCTATAGCCACAGCCACACACATGGTCAGCATGCTCAGGCTGGTCAGCAGCAACCAGAGCGGCCACATAGCGCGCAACCACTGGGTAAACTCCACACCAGCTATGGCTAAGGTGCCCATCAAAGCGGCCGAAGTGGGATAAAACAGATGTGCTAAACCATCGCCTAACTGAAAGGCCAGCACAGCCGTCTGGCGGCTGATACCCACCAGATCGGACAAAGGTGCCATCAAAGGCATAGTTAAAGCGGCCTGACCTGAGCCTGAAGTGACAAAAAAATTAAAACCACTCTGAAACACCAGCATGGCCTGAGCGGCAAACAGCTCTGAGTGACCGTTAATACTGCTGGCGGCATAATGCAGCATGGTATTTAAAATGGTGGGCTGTTCAGGATTAGTACCACCCAGCAGCAAAATAATGCCCTGCGCTATGCCAACGACCAAAGCCGCAGGTAACAACTGAGCAGCGCCTGTTTTAAAAGCGTCTACATAATCATTTAAGCCGGCATTATTCAGTTTCAGCACTGTGCCTAAGGTCATAGCCACAATAGCCATCACAAAAAACTGCGTCGCTATTTCGCGCAGAAAATAACCTTGCGTCACCACGCCCCAAACCACCCAGACCATGCCTGCCACTAAGGTCAACACAACCAGCGAATGGCCCCAGTGAAACTGATGTTCGATCTGAAAATTGGTTGCCACATCTGCTTTACGCCTAAGCCGTTCCGCGCGCCAGATAAACCAGGCGATATAAATCAGCGTAAAGGCCAGCCAGATGACAATACGAAAACCCGAGCCGGATAAAGGCGGCAGGCCGGCAATGCTCTGGGCTATAGCCACAGAAAAAGGATTCATCCAGGAGGTGGCAAAACCTATCTGAGTAGCACCATAAGTCAGCAGCACCGCAGTAATAGCGTCATAACCCAGCATGCGTACCAAAGGCACCAGCAAAATAGCAAAAGCCATGGCTTCTTCACCCATGCCAAAAATAGCGCCGCCTAAGGAAAAAAGCAGCGCCATCACTGGCAATAACAACCGGGCTTTATGCTGCATTTTGCTGATCAACAGCTTCAGCAACTCATCCACAGCTCCGGTGCGCAGCAGCACACCAAAACTACCGCCCACCAGCAGAATAAAAATAATCACACCTATGGCTGAGCCATTTCTGGAACCCGAGGTCATGCCGTCAAAAAATGCCGTCAGCACACCGGTTTTTTCGCCGTCGGCAAATAAAGCCACAGCCTGAGGCTCGTCGTTATGGGCTATGCGGAAACTGTCAGCCAGCAACAACTGCCGTCCTGTGTTGGCATCCAAAGCAGTATCAAACTGGCCTTGCGGCACCATCAGAGTCAGCAAGGCTGAACAAAGTAAGACCGCAAATACAATGAGTAAGGTATCTGGCATACGCCAGCCAGCGGCTTTGATCCCTGTGGGCAAATCACTCATAACTCACCTGCAACGACATAGGCAGGTTCAGGTAACGCCAGCGGCCATCGTCGCGCTGACAAGCCTGTACCTTGCCTGGTAAGGCTTGCCAGACCCGGCCATCCACTGCAACGTAAGTATCAGGTGCTACTTTGCTGTTCTCTACCAGCTCAGGCGATGTGCATTGCAGTCTGGCCTGCTGTATCCCTTGCTGGAAAAAAGCGGTATCCCCTGCAAGTAAACGGCTGAATTTCATGCCTGATGCCACCCAGCCTGTGGTTTTCTGCCCTTGTTGCACGGCTTTGGCTTTCGCCGCACTGGCATCTGCTATCCAGACACCACCCCGGCCTTCGACCTGTAACTGCGCTGTGTCCGGGTCAATAAAATTGGCCCGCAGCACTGTGGCTTCGTCCACACCAAAACCAAAGTCTGTATCGGTGTCGACCAATAAACGTAATAACCGGCCTTCGCGGTTGCGTTCTCGAAAATGAGTGTCGGTCACCCCTAAAGTAAAAGACTGCAAACCACCTGCAGCTCTGTAGGTTAACCAGCTGCCATCCAAATCTGAGCTGCAGCTTTGATGGTACTGGCACAAAGGTGCGTTAGGTTCAGTGGCATAAGCACCGTATTGCAGCGCTTTTAGCGTTTGACCACCACTGATCATCGGGATCTTTTTCTCTGTATTCCCTGCCTGCACTGCAGTACCGGCGCTGGAACCCGCCAGTGGCACTCCGGCATCAATACGCTGATGCAATAGTTTGGCAAGTTCAGTAAATTCGCCCGGTTTTTTCTGCAGGCTACGCATCGTCAGCGACTGATCGCCGCCATTAATAAAAATAGCGTCAGCCTCCAACAGCATCTGCTGCATCAATTGCGGATTGCGGCACATCTTCTGCTGATAAGCCGCCAGCTCAGGGTAACGCTCCGATCTTTTGTACTGACCATTCCAGCGGAATCGATCCTCGTCTAAAGTGTCGCAGTTGCCCACCTGCACTAAGGCAGGTTCTATCGGCAGCCAGACAGCGTCAGCACCAGCAGCATTAAACAGCTGCAGGTAATAATCCACCCAATCCATAGGGCTGTTGGAGGAGGCGCTGATCAGCACTAACTTAGGTTTTGCTGCTGTCACTTTAGCAAGCGCTGCAGCACCAGAGGCTTTAGCCCGCGCCAGGGCCCGGTTTTTCGCTGACTGAATAAAATGCTGAAACATCTGCTGCACATAAAGTTCTGTGCCGTCAAAATAGACTTTGACCTGAGCTGTGCTGCCGTCTTTCAGCACAGGGCGCTGCTCAAACACATCGTCCAGTAAATTCTGTTCGTCGTCCGACAACTCAAAAGACTCAAACTCGCTGTACCAGCTATCTTCCGGCCAGTCTTTGGTTTGCATCTGCTCAAGCTTAGTCAGCAGCAAAGGTTTGACTTGCTGCGCTCTGGACGTTTTATCCGGCCATTTGGGCAAAGCTTTGAATTCAGCGATGCGTTTGGCATCAGGCCTGAATACTTTCTGAGTCACGCCCTGATGCTGCTGAAAATAAGCAGCAGCCTGTGTTTGTTTATCCGGCGCACAACGTTTGAGTTCCACACTGGAACAAATAGGTTCACCGCCGCCAAACAACCACAGCTCTTTACCCGCTGTCAGTTCGGCCGCCTGCACAGACGCACAGAAGCTCAGGGCCAAAGGCAGCAGGGTCAGGGATTTTTTGGATGGATTTAGCATCAGATTTAATTCCATTGCGCCAGTTGCTTCACAGCTGGCAATTAAAAAACAACTCTTTATACCCAGTCCCCAAAGTAATTGGAGTTGCAGCGCGACGACAAGCCTTCGAGACCCCGGGAACATAGATCACTATGTGACCGGGGCGAGAAGGCGCAGTCAACAAAGCTGCGGCTTCAAGTACGAAGGGGATTTACCCAAAGTAATTGGAGTTGCAGCCCGACGACAAGCCTTCGAGACCCCGGGAACATAGATCACTATGTGACCGGGCCGAGAAGGCGCAGTCAACAAAGCTGCGGCTTCAAGTACGAAGGGGATTTAGAAGGAATAACGCGCCGTTAGCCTTACAGAACGCGGGCTCTGATAGTTTAAATCGTTCAGGAAGTCCGGGTTTTGGCCTTCATCTTCCAGCGACAAATCACCTTTTTCATCGTATTCAGTCACACGCTGGCTGTTCAGCAGATTAAATACATTGGCTTGCAGCAATAATCCTTTTGCCCACTCTGGACGGTACGAGAAGCCTAAATCCACTGTGTAGGTCCATGGCGTGCGGCCAAACTGGCCACGTTGCGTCAGCTCCTGTTCGCCCTCTGCGTTGCGGCAATACAGGCTGGAGGCGGCATAACGTTCAAACACTTCATACTCAGGATCATCGACATCAAATGGGGTATACCCAAAACAGCTGACAGGACGGCCCGATTGCACCAGCAGATTGGCTGACACTTCCATTTCTTCGTTTAGCTCGTAACCACCAAACAACTTAAAGGTATGGCGTCTGTCATTGGACAAATAGCCGTCTGTGCCATCAACAAAAACTTTATGGTCAAAGTCGTTGGTTAAACCCGGCGACTCAGATTCCAGCCAGCTGTTGACTAAACCTTCGCTGTTGCCCTGGCTTTTGGCCCAGACATAGCTACCCTGCATATACCAGCCGTTGCTGCTGGCGCGTTCGAAGTTAAACTCCAGCGCTTTGTAAGTACGTTTGTAGTCGTCCAGTTGCAGGTAAGAGTTTGGCACTGTCACCCGTTGCAACACACCATCCCCTGCCACGTCCATATCCATTTCCAGATCTTCACCCGGGTTCAGGATGATACAAGTGGCTAATGAATCAGAGTCAAAGTCGTCAAAGCCCTGATCTTCGGCAAAGTCGATAAAGGCCTGACGACCACAGTAGTCATCGACACCGTTTTTCACTTCACGGTAAATAAAGCTGACACCACCAGTCCATAAGTCGGATAACTCACGCTGATAACCCAGAATTAATTCATCCTGCAGCATAGGCTCTAAATTGGCCGATGCCACAGTAGCCGGATCCGGTGAGCTGTTGCGACCACTGGTTAAGGTATCCCCCAACTTCTGGCCTAACTGCAGCGGTGCCTGAGTCACAGGGTCTACCACACCGTCATACAGATAATATTCGGTGGTGACATATTGCCAGTTCGAAGCGCGGATATTGGTGTTGGCGGCGATAGGAATATAGTAACGACCGGCATTGGCATACAGCTTAGAGCTGGCATCGCCGTCTACGTCCCAAACAAAACCTAAACGCGGCGCTATCATGTCGCTGGCATCGACAAAAGACACACCATCGGCATTAAGGTTATCAAAAGACTCACTGCGGATACCTGCGTATAACATCAGGTTGTCTGTGACATAAAAGCTGTCTTCCAGATACAGAGCCGAGTTTTTCACTTCATAGCTGCCGGAAGGCGAAGTACGGGTGCGTTTGCGCACCACATGAGCATTGGCAGGAATATCCACACCGTTCCAGCTGTCTTCAAAATCAACCGGAGTATAACGGCGGTAAAATACGCCACCTGAATATTCAGCACCGGCAATACGGGAGGTAAAGGTTTCGTCGTCGTAACCAAAACGTAAGGTATGTTCACCAATACGCCATTCGGCGTCTAAACGCAGTGCTTTACGCTCGTCGTTGTCCGGACCAAATTCCAGCGAACGCACGTCAATATTGTTCCAGCAACCCACATCGATAATATCGTCCGTATCCTGATCGTAAATATCCACCAAAGGACAATCGTCACCGGCCAGCGGATCCGGCGTAATGTAACCTGAGTCGTTGGTTAAACGCCCCAGCAAAACACCCAAAGTAAAGTCTTCGGTTAAATGGCCAGTGTATTTACT
>CBIMJC010000037.1:0-18898 GCA_966244125.1 uncultured Rheinheimera sp. | reverse complement strand
CGAAGACCACACCTTACGTTTTGGTATTGACTATGAAGACCTGACTGCAGAAGAAAACACTTACCGTGTTGGCAGTGGTTCTTTGTATCAGTACATTGCCTGTGCCAACAGAGAAGCTATTGCACAGCGTGATCTGAAAAATGCTCAATGTGCCCGTGTACGTTTTAATACCTACCGCAACGCAGGCTCATTTGAGACCCAATCAAACGCTTATTATATTCAGGATACCTGGGCTGTCACTGACCAGTTAACTGCACGTATTGGTTTACGTAATGAAGGTTTTGAAAACTTCAATAAAGCAGGCCAGAAGTTTGTAGACGTAACAGATCAATGGGCTCCTCGTGTTGGTTTATCTTATGACGTAACAGGCGAAGGCGAAACCAAAGTATTTGCAAACTATGGCCGTTATTACCTGCCGGTTGCTACCAATACGAACGTTCGTTTAGCTGGCGATGAGTTATACACTCTGACCACTTACAACCTGTTAGGTGTAAACGACGATTTCTCCCCTGTTGTTGATTTGGCAAACCCTCTGAGCAGAACTGTTTATTCAAACGGCCAATTAAAAGGCACGGCTGAAACAGTTAATGCTGACATAGATCCAATGTATCAGGATGAATTTATTCTGGGCTTTGAAACTATGTTAGACGACAGCTGGTCTTTAGGTGTCAAAGGTACCTACCGTGATCTGAAGAGCTCGTTAGAAGACGTTGCAATCGATTATGGCTTTAACCAGTACGTAGAACAAGAGTTTGGTTCAAGCTGTACTATGTGTTCAGGTTTCCACTACTATGTGCTGACTAACCCGGGCAAAGATGTAACTATCACTACAGATCCGGATGGCGAAGATGGCCCATTGGCTTATCAGGACTACACTATTCCGGGCAATCTGTTAGGTTACCCTGAGGCTACCCGTCAATATGCGGCAATCGACTTTAACGTTCGCCGTGCTTTTGACGAAGTCTGGATGTTAGATGCCACTTACACCTGGTCACACAGCTGGGGTAACAGCGAAGGTTATGTTCGTTCAGATAACGATCAGGACGATGCTGGTTTAACCACCAACTTTGACCAGCCAGGTCTGGTTGATGGTGCAAGTGGTAACCTGCCAAACGATCGCCGCCATATGTTTAAACTGCAAAGCTCGTATGCTTTAACTGAAGCCTTTAGCTTAGGTGCAAACTTCCGCTGGGAATCTGGTCGTCCACGTAGCTCTTTTGGTTTCCACCCAACAGATGTGTTCGCCAGCCAATACGAAGCTGAATCTTTTGTGAAAGATGGTCAGTTAGTATCCCGTGGTTCAGAAGGCCGTACTTCAAGTACCTGGAATTTAGATTTAACAGCTACTTATGCTATGGACTTCCAGGGCACTGATGTAATCTTCCGTGCGGATATTTTCAACGTATTTAATAACCTGAGAGCGATTCAGGTTAATGAAACTAACGAAATTTACGCTGGTGAAGATTTAGATGATGAAAGCCCGACTTACGGTGCTTACCTGGGCGCGCCAAGTGAGTTATACGGCTTACCAACAGCCTTCCAAACGCCACGTTATGTGCGTCTGAGTGCAGAAATTAAGTTCTAATCAGTTAAACTGAAAGAACTTGTTGTAAAAGTATAAGCCGGAGCTTCCCAGCTCCGGCTTTTTTGTGGAACTGATACCCTTGACTAAAGAATACCAGCTGCAAGACGTGATTGACGCCGTCAAAGCCGGACATCGTACCGAAGCAGAAGCAGTGTTGTCGCATTTGATTGAATTGGGGGAAACCAAAGAGCAGGACTGGCTGCAGCTTGCTGCTATAGCCCTGAGTATTGGCGAAATCCAGGCTTGTCTGGCAGCCCTGAAGTTATTCAGAAAACGAAAAGAGATGGGTTTAAATCAGCTGATCCAGTGCGCCGGCCTTTACGCCGAAGCAGGACAGTTTGAAAAAGCCATTAGCTTAGTTCAGCCTCAGGCTGACAAAAAACTACCTTATCCTGCTATTTATCATTTGCTTGGCACTGTCAAAGCTCAGTTAGGCAGATTAGAAGAAGCAAAACAGGATTTAGGGAAAGCACTGAGTCTCAGCCCATATTTGGGCATCAGCTGGTTTACTTTGGCCAGTCTGGTCGACTTTTCAAAAAATCCTACCTTGTTTGAACAATTACAGCAGATCTATCAACAGCATGCCGCAGCGACTGGAGAGGATAGCAGGCATCTGCACTACACAATGGCAAAAGCCTATGACGATCGTGGGCAATGGCAGCTTGCCTGGCAAAGTTACCAGAAAGGTGCTGCACAAACTGCAGCTTTAAGTCGCTATAATCCGGATGAACATGCTGAATTTACACAAAATCTGATCAGGCAATATTCTGCTGAGGTGCAAAGCAGTTTGCCCAAAAATCATGATTCAGGTTTTAGTCCCATTGCTATTTTAGGTTTACCCCGAAGTGGCACTACCTTGTTGGGGCAAATGTTAAGCTGCAATAGTCAGGTCGACGGTGTGGCGGAACTGAATGCAATGGCCATTGCCTGCATGCATTTAAAGCGGGAGCAGTTGAGTAAGTTTCCTGAATTTATTCGCCAACACGGCCATCCGCAGGCAGGCACTGAGCATATAGCCTCTGTTTATCAGCGTGTCGCCCGACAGCGTATTCCTGGTAAAGCAAAAATTGTCGATAAAGCGTTAAATCTGACGCAATATTTTGGTATCTGGGCACAAATTTTCCCCGAAGCCAAAGCTGTGTTTGTGCACAGAACGGATGCAGATATAGCCTGGTCCTGCTTTAAAACAAATTTCCGCAGTCAGGCCGCCTGGAGCTGGGCACCGGAGTCTGTGGCTCACTATATGAAAAATGAACGGGCTTTAATGGCCCACTGGAAAAAGCTGTATCCGGAGAAAATTCTGCAGGTTGAGTATGCAGAACTGGTCAGTAATCCGGAGCAACAACTCAGACTCATTTGCCAGCATGTTGGCTTACCGTTTGAAGTTGCTATGCTGCAGTTTTATAAAAGCAAAACCCCTGTCCTGACCTCCAGCCTTGGTCAGGTGCATCAGCCTTTGTTTCAACGCGATTTTGATATAGCTGAACGTTATCCGGAGTTTATTCAGCGCTGGCAATCAGTGTTCAGTTTGGACTAGTCCGCGGTCATCAAAAGTCCCGCTTGTAGTAAAGGAGCTATACTTAAAGCGCCTGAAGTGAAAACCGGAGGTCTTTATGCTCAGTCGCGAATTCTGGCAAACCTTTGTGCAGCTTCTAAGTTTTAACGGCTATATGCTACCTGATGAGTTGCACCATTACAGGTCTGAAAAACAAGTGAAGCAGGAACAACGGGGAGCTTAATGCTCCCTGTTTTATTGTCCATAGCAGTGATGTCTATTGAAAATCCACTGTGATGGCCGGAATAGATCTCCGATGTTCAATAACTTGTCAGCAGCTCTTCTGTTGTCAGCATCAAATATAAACTGATATGAAGCTTCTCTGAAGTCTCTTCCTGCAGCATTCTGACGCCGGACAATCTGGCCAGATACTGACTGAACACCCAAAATGGCTGGCTGCTGTTGTCCTCCGACGGACTTTCTTTGTGCCACGGGTACAACAAGATCCAATTCAGTTGCAACTGAGTTCCTTGTTGTTCTGTATTGATACACAATTCCGGGCTGCGACTGAGGCTGTGATTCAACAAATAACAACTTAAAGCGCAAAATAACAATTCAAGTACAGCAGGCGGCAACGAACAGGCCAAGGCTGGTGAGATACAGGAAGAAATTCTTGGAGAGGCTTTCAGCAATAGTGACGCCTGGTAAGCGCCGCGCTCTGCCAGATCCACCACTTTGTTGCTGGCTGTAGGTTGTGCCTGTACTGCGGTGAGTTTTTCCAGCATGCCTGATAATACAGCCCAGCATAAGGTCTGTTGTTTCAGTTGCTGCAGGCTGGGTTTGAGCAAAGGCAGGGTCAGTTTATGTTCAGGTTGCAGCAGCCTGTTGTACATCAACTGCAACTGCTGCTCACTCTGCTGCATCTGTTGTTGCAACATCTGCATTAAATCGGCAAGTAAATCAGATAGTTGAGGCAAATTGTAGTGAGATTGCTGCAAAGAAACCATCAACTGGTGGTTGTAAGTTTTTTCGTTCTGCAGTTGCTGTTGCAACTCAACGTTTTGATCAAACAAGGCCAAGTCGCCTTCAATAGCTTCTTTCACCAGTTGCAGCAACTGAGTGTGCTGCTCGTCCATAGGTCTGTTGAAATAATCCAGAATACAGATAGTGCCAAACAGATGGCCATCTGGCCAATACAGCGGGTAGCCATGGTAAAACACCAGACCTAAAGCAGCTGTAGGATTGTCATGCATCTCAGGTAGTTGGGTTGCGTCTGCTACATGCAAAGGCTTTTGTTTACGCAGTACATTAGCGCAATAAGAGTTCAGTTGCAGCGGCATGGTCTGACTGGCAAAAAACGGGTGTTTACCGTTGCTGTTGGTTACCTGCAACACCAGCTGGCTGCCGTCCATTCTGTTGATCAAAGCACAAGGCACATCAGCCTGACGTGCCAATAAATCCACCATCAATTGCCAGTGACTGACAAAATGATCCAGGGTCAGCACCTGACCTGTTTGTGCGGTGGAAGCCGTTGTCTGCATGAACCTAACTCTGCTATCTGCTTGTTCTGTTTAGTATAAAGGCAATATTAGATTTTTGTCAGATGAAAATTGTTAACGCAGTTATCAGTGAATATTCCTGATGCAGAGCCTGAAAAATTATATTCGCCAGTTTGTTGCATTTATAGATTACAAGTGTAATAGTTTATGTATTACATTTGTAATCGATGGGTGGAATGCAATGAAAGATATTAGTCAGGCCGAGCTCGAAGTACTTAAAGTGTTGTGGCAACAGTCGCCTGCCACCGCCAATCAACTGGTGGAGGCATTAGCGGATGCCAGTCAATGGCATGAGAAAACGGTCAAAACTCTGTTGAATCGTCTGGTGACTAAAGGGGCTGTGTCTTTTGAAAAAGATGGCAGGGCCTATTTATACAGTCCGGTTTTGCAGCAGGCCGATTATCAGATGAAGGAAAGTCAGAGTTTTATTCAGCGGGTATTTTCCGGCCGGATCGCGCCTTTAGTGGCTGGTTTTGCTCAGCAGGACAAACTGGCGGAGCAGGATATAGCAGAGCTGAAACAACTGATAGCGCGCTGGGAGCAGGAGAATAAAAATGATTAGTCTGCTACTGGAAATGCTGTTGCCATTGTCATTGCTGCTACTGAGCCTGTTGCTGCTTAGGACTTATCTGTTAACCCAACTGGGTGCCCGTACTTTGTATGCGTTGTGGAGTCTGGTGCCTTTAATGCTGTTATGTGTTGTGTTGCCTCTGCAAATGACCGGCAACAGAGCTCCCGCTGTTATACAGGTGTATCAGGTGAGCTTGCAGCAGGCAGAGCAGCAATTGAATAGCGATTCTTTGTTGTTATGGTTTTGGCTGGCTGGTGTGGTTTTATTTGCCGCAGCAGTGCTGCGTAGTCAGTTGCACTTGCATAAAGAAAAAGTTGCCGCAATGCCCGCCGAACTTCAATCAAGCTGTTTGCATTCTGTTTTGCCTTGTCTGATCAGCACTAAGGCAGAAGGGCCTTATATCAGCGGCTTATTTAAACCAGAAATCATGTTGCCAGCTGACTTTTTCCAGCGTTTCACAGCGACTCAACAGCAACTGATTATCCGGCATGAGCTGACACACTGGCGCCGTGGCGATTTGTTCTGCAACCTGCTGGCATTGGGTTTGTTGACGCTGTTCTGGTTTCACCCTTTGTGCTGGTTGGCCTATAGCGCTTATCGCCAGGATCAGGAATTAGCTTGTGACGCATTGGTGTTAGCCAATGCGCCCACAGCAGACAAAATTGCTTATGGTAAAGCTTTACTAAGCAACTCAGAGCCAAAGCCGTTTCGCTGGCAGGGGCTGACTACTCACTACGGAGATATAAAACAGATGAAACAACGTTTATTGCAATTACAAACTCAGCAAGGTTTTAGTAAAACCACGTTAGTCGCAGCTGTAGCACTGGTGCTGGCTGCGGGCTTGTGGTTACAACAACCCGCTCAGGCAGCAGGTGCAGCAAAGAAGAATGAACCAGCGCCAGTGATACGGGTTGAACCTAAGTATCCACTTCAGGCTGCAGAGCAACGCATAGAAGGTTACGTGCAGGCCAGGTTTGATATCTCAGCACAAGGCAAAGTCAGTCATGTGCGTATTGTGCGCTCTGTACCTGAAGGCACTTTTGACAAAGTCAGTATCAGAGCGCTGGAACAATGGCAGTATGCGGCCACAGGTCAGGAGCATAAAGATATGCTGGTGCAGCTCGATTTTTCGATGGACTTGCCCGAAGCCAGCATGGAAAGAGTAGAGGTGACACCTGCAGCAAAACATTAGTGGAGCTGAAGGTACAGTCTAAATAGCAAAGGGGCCACTGGCTCTTTTGCTGTTTGGATTGGTTGTTGAAGTTCAACTAGGGCGTGTTGACGTTTCAGGGTTATTTTTGCAGCAGTCTGGCCGGTTTTTATGCAAGGCAGCGCGAGTGCAGTGTAGTCATTCTACATGAACGAGTGCTAACGCAGCAGAAAGGCCGGCCAGACGCTGCCCTTCAGGGTTCGTCTGGCGGCGCCCTGAGCTTTGTCACTCGTCGCTCATTTAGAATAACTAAACTTCGCTCCTCCTTTCGCGCTCAGGGCGCCGCCAGAGCGAACAAAATTTAATCTCGAAACGTCAACACGCCCTAAATAAGCCAAAGCTGATCAAAATAAATTGCCATAACTCAGACTGATATCAACTAACGGGCCTCAATACAGGGGCGTATAATCCCGCAGCGTTTTAATTCCCCCTTTGTTGTTAAGGAAGTACCAGATGTCTGATTTAATCAGTAAATTAGAATGGCGTTATGCCACTAAAAAATTCGATCCGGCCCAGGTTGTTTCGCAGGATAAAATCGATTTTATTCTGGAAGCTATCCGCTTAAGTGCGACCTCCAGCGGTTTGCAGCCTTATGAAGTGCTGGTGATCACCAATAAAGCTATCCGTGAACAAATTAAGCCTCACGCCTGGAATCAGGGTCAGATCACGGACTCTTCCCACTTGCTGGTGTTTGCGGCATGGGACAACTACACAGCTGAGCGTATTAATCAGATGTTTGATTTAACCAACGACATTCGTGGTTTTAAAAACGAAGGCTGGGAAAACTACCGCGCTATGCTGCTGAATACTTACCCGCAGCGGGATGCCGAAACTAACTTTCAACATGCAGCCCGTCAGGCTTATATAGGTTTAGGTTCAGCTTTAATTGCAGCAGCTGAGCTGAAAGTAGACAGCACCCCTATGGAAGGTTTTGACCCTGTCAAAGTGGATGAAATCCTGGGCTTAAAAGAGAAGGGTTTACGCTCTGTGTTGTTGCTGCCATTAGGCTACCGGGCTGATGAAGGCGACTGGCTGGTGAAGTTGCAAAAAGTGCGTCGCAGCCGTGGGCAGTTTGTCACTGAGATAAATTAATAGCGCTGTTACAGAAGGCCGTTACAGGCCTTCTTGCTCCATCTCCTTTCTTGCCCCCTGACATCGTTGTCAAGAAGCTGTAATATCTTTCAGTTAAGGTTTGACCCTGAATGAAAGTATGGGGGCTTTATGTCTATAGTGGAAAAGCCGGAGCAGGATCTGCATCAGGCGCTAAAAAATGCTGAGCCATTAGCACGCTATCTGCAGCGTAATGCCAGCAGCGCTGATGCCGCCGATATATTTCAGGAGTCTGTGACCAGGGTGCTGGAGCAGGCCAGACAACGCCCTATTCTGAATCCTCTGGCTTATGCCTTTACTGTGGCCCGCCATATGCTGATGCGATTAAAACCAGTACAGGCGGAAGAGCCGGATCTGGTGTTGTGTCAAAATGCCAATCCGGAAGAAATGGCCAGCATGCAACAAACTGTAGATTTGTTTAGCCAGGCGCTTTCCGCTATGCCCTCATTAAGGCGTCAGGTGTTTGTGTTGCTGCGAATGGAAGGTAAAAGCCGCAGCGAGATTGCTGCTTTACTGCAAATCAGCGAGGATGCCGTATCTAAACATGTCAGCAGGGCGCTGGCTGATATTCAGCGGCTGATTGATCAGCGGACCCTTTTATAAGTCTTGTGTGGTGAGTGCTATTTTGAGTGAACAAGAAAAGTTAAATTCGCAGCAGCAGGCAGAGCAGGATTTGTATCTGCAGGCCGCCAGTTGGGTGGAAAAACTCGCAACTGGTGAGCTGGACAGCCTGAGTAAAAGGCGGTTTAGTCTTTGGCTGGAGGCCGATCCAAGACATGCTGAGCTGCTGCACTCCATGGTCAAAACCTGGCAGGACCCGGCTCTGACAAAAGCTTTGGCTGCGTATCAGCCTTCGCCGTTAAAACGCTGGCAGCTCTCTTTTTTAAACTGGCCTAAAGTGCAGTGGGCCGGTGCCGCAGTGGCAATAAGTTCGCTCCTTGTGACTGTGCTTTATCTGGGTGACAGTGCTTTGTTTTCCAGCCCGGCTCCTTATGAGTTAAAAACTGCTCAGGCCAACAGCATGCAACAAGGACTTGCTGATGGCTCAGTGGTGGATATGGCTGCAAAAAGCCAACTGACGGTGTTTTTTACGGCGGACAAACGTCAGGTGCTGCAAGGCGAGGGGGCGGCTTATTTTGCTGTGGCCAAAGATCAACAACGGCCTTTTGAGGTGCGGCTGGATCAAGCCAGTGTCCTGGCTGTGGGCACAGAGTTTAATATTGACCGTGACCCGGATCTGATTGATATCACCGTTTACGAAGGAGCAGTGCAGGTGCAGGCTACAGCCGCAGGCCCAACAGTGTTACTGAAAAGCGGTGAGCGGGTTCGTATTCAACAGCATAAATTGTCAGAAGTGCAAAAAGTAAATTTGCAGCAATTAGTGGACTGGCGTTCCGGCTGGATTGAAATTGAAAACGAAACCCTGGCCTATTTGCTGCACCGCCTCAACCGTTCCGCCTTGGTACCCGTCACTGCCAGTGCTGAGCTGGCGGAATTGAGGGTGGCAGGTCGTTTTGAGCTGGCCAATACCAAACAAACGCTATCGGCATTAAGCGAAGCTTATGGCCTGAGTTTGCAGCAGCACAGTGGTGGCTTCCGGTTAAGCCGGTCGCCCTCTCAGTCACAATAACAGGGGGCGGGTTGTGTGGTTGCGACCTGAACTCTGTCTGGTGTTTTTGCTGCTGTCAGGTCCTGCTTTAGGGGCTGACACTTCACAACCAAAGCTGGAGTATTCTTTTCCCGCCCAGCCTTTATCCACGGCCTTGTTGCAGTTTGCCCGCACTATCAATCAGCCTTTAGTCTACAACCCCGCTGTGCTGGAAGGACTGCAGGCTCCTGCTCTTCAGGGGGAATACGGGGCTGCCGAAGCACTGGCGCTGCTGCTGGCACAGCAGCCTTTAGAGGCTGTGCCGCGGCAACAAGGCTGGCTGATTAAAGCCAAAATACAAACAGAAAAACCTGCTCCTGTTACAGCTGTTGCGCTAACGAACAACCAAAATACTGCTGCTGTGGAAGTGATAGCTATACGTTCCGGCAGGAGTGAAGCGCAGCAGACTGTGGCCAACTCATTATTGCCTTCGGCGAAAACTCTCAAGCGCGAAGCCATGACAGCTCAGGACTCGCTGGTGGCAGAGGACATAACGGATTTTCCGGCGCTGAATTTAGCCAACTCCTTGTTGCGTTTGCCTGGTATTACCATCAGCAGAGAGTGGGGCGAAGGCAGGCAAATTTCACTACGGGGTTTAGGCCCTGAATTCAGCAGGGTGCAAGTGAATGGCATGGAGGCTTTAGGCACCTCCTCTTCGCCTATGGATGCGCGTGGTGCTCTGTCCAGAACCCGGGCTTTTGACTTTAATATTTTTGCCTCTGAGTTGTTTAATCAAATTGATGTGAAAAAGTCTTTTTCGGCCGATCAGGAAGAAGGAGGCATCTCAGGTACGGTAAATTTGCGTACTGCCAGGCCTTTTGATTACGAAGGTCCAAAAGCGACTGTATCGGCCCAGTTGGGCAGCAACAGCAACACCAAAAGCACAGATCCAAGATTCTCCGCTGTGTTCTCTGAGCTCTGGTCAGAATTTGGTGTTTTGGTATCCATAGCGCACAGTATTCGCTCCACCAATGAATATGGCAGTAATACCACCCGCTGGCGGCGCGAAACCGGTAAAAAAGCAGCCGATAGCAACAATACCGAACTGCAAAACCTGCTGGACTCAGGCGAGCTTTGGTTTCCGCGTGGTCAGCGTTTGTCTGTCTGGGAAAATAAGCAAAACCGTCTGGGTATCACAACAGCGCTGCAGTACCAACCCAATCAGGATTTCAGTCTGGTGCTGGACTGGATGCGGGGCCAGCTGCAAAACCAGTTGGCAGAACATCATATGGCGGTCAAAGACAATGATCTGGTGAACGAGCTGATCTGGCGTTCAAGTGCTACAGGCGACAAAGAGGTGGTGTACGCCAGCTATAAAAATGCCAGTTGGCGCAATGAAAGCCGTGAGGATTACAACGAGTCGGTGTTTGACCAGGTGAGCCTCGCCGCTGACTGGAAAGCCACAGCTAATCTGCAGATCAGCGCTTTGCTGGGCCAGAGTTCATCCGACTATAGCCAGCCGCTGTTACAAAAACTCAATATTGAAGCGAAGAGAAAAGCCGCCATCATCACAGACTTCAGGCAGGACGCCTTTTATGGCCGTAGTGATTCAGCTGATTTTGATGTCACTTCTATCGAAGGTTATACAGTCAAAGATCTGTTTTTTCAGTCGAGTTTTATCTATTCCAGTTTTGACAATGCCAAGCTGGATCTTGAGTATCGGCTGAGCCAGAACGACAGGCTAGAGTTTGGGATCCACCATAAAAAATTCAGTAATTCAGGCTTTGAGCAAGAGGCCAGAGATTTTCCCTATAGCAGCGCTACACCAAAGAATCAGGGTTTGATTCGCCTGAGTCCGGATCAGGTGCAGATTTATCAGGGCCATCCGGATCAAAACTGGCTGGAAGGCTCGCTGGCTGAAGTACAACAGTATTATGGCCTGAGTGATTTCTCCCTGACAGATGCTCATACCCTGTCAAACTCTGTCTACGATTTGGCAGAGCAGACCAAAGCGTTTTATCTGTTGTATCAGAATAATACCGGGCTTGCAGGGGCACCGCTGCGCTCACGTTTTGGCTTACGTTTTTTTGAGACAGATGTCAGCTCAGAGGGCCTTTCCGGCAGTCAGCCCCTGAGTCTTCAGCGCAGCTATTCTGCTTATCTGCCCAGTCTGGACCTGGCTTATGAACTCACATATGATCTTGTCTGGCGCACTGTCCTGAGTAAAAATATTACCCGTCCTTCTTTAGATGCCATGGCCTATTCGGTGTATGTCAGTAAAACCTCGTTGGGCGAAACCGATATAGGTCAAATATCCAGAGGCAACCCAGAGCTGCAACCTTATGAGTCGGATAACTTTGATCTGGCGCTGGAGTGGTATTTTCAAGAGGTGGGTTTGGCTTCTGTTGCGGTGTTTTACAAAGACATCAGCAATTTTATCCTGACTAAAACCGAACAGTTGCGCTACAGCGAGCTGGGGCTGCCTGCAGCACTGTTACCTGAAGGCAAAACTGTGGAGGACATGTTTATGTTGTCCTCACCACAAAACTCAGGTGCGTCCAGCATCCGGGGTTTTGAGCTGGCGCTGCAACGTGATTTAGATTTTCTGCCAGCGCCTTTTGACCAGTCAGGGCTGATCGCCAACTACACCTGGGCAGATGGCGACGCTTTGTATCAGAACGTGGAAAATTCAGGCCAAAACCAGCGTAAAACTTTGCCGGGCTTATCCAGACAAAGCTATAACCTGACACTCTATTACGAAACCCCGGACTGGGGCGCCCGTGTTGCTGCCGCCTACCGAAGCCCTTACATCACAGGGGTTGAAAGTGGTTCTATGGACGATGATGAACGGGGTTATCACGAAAGCACTAACCTGGATTTTTCGGCTTATTACAGGCTCAGCGCCCGGATAAAACTCAATTTTGAAGCTTTGAACCTGACGGATCAGCGCGATGAGTTATACAGCGACTCCAGTGACAGAGCTTACAACAGCACCTACAGTGGCCGCACTTATATGCTTGGGGTAACAGCGGAGTTTTGAGGGCGAAGCATTGCATTTTTCTGATGCTAAATACGGCTTCGTAGATGGCACCCGCCGCGAAAATGCAGGGGCAGGGTTTATCCCTGCCCGTCTCGCGTCCAAACAACAGTCTGAGCGAGCTGTGTAGCTTTAACGATAAAAAGCTTCTACTTTGCCTTTTAACGTCATCAGTAAAGGCTGACCACGACGGTCCAGCGCTTTGGCGGCGGCCACTTTCACCCAACCTTCGCTGATGCAATATTCTTCTACATCAAAACGTTCTTTGCCGTTCAGACGAATACCTACGTCATATTCAAAAATAGCGGCAACATAATGTGGGCTGCGTGGGTTAATGCAAAGACGATCCGGTAAATCCGGGCGTGCTGCTGTGTCTTGAGTGGTGCTGTCTGTCATGGCTCTGGCCTATGGTAAATAAAACGTGCGCCATTGTAGGCAAAGCAAGCAAAGGGCTCAAGAGCGATGCTCAGAAACAGACAGAAGTTGCTGTCTGTTTCCGGGCGGCTTTGGTCAGGCTGGTAAAAACAGCAGCAGCTTAGATCTTTACCCTTAGCGATAACAAGGTGGCGACAGCAATCAGCACTGCTATGACATAAAGCGCCGCTGGTAAGCTGAAGTGCTGAGCGATCAGACCAACACTGGCGGGCCCTGCCAAGACACCAATGTAGCCCAGAGTAGAAACAGCTGGCACTGCAATAGCCTGCGGCATGCTGGTTTGTTTGCCTGTAGCGGAAAACATAATAGGCACAATATTAGCGCAGCCCGCGCCCACTAAGGCATAACCAAATAATGCCCAATACAGATCCGGTGCTGCTATCGCAAAAAACATACCTGCGCCTGCCAGCAGACCACCCAGGGTTAACACCAGCCTGGCGCCGAGCCGCTCTGTCAGTTTATCTCCCGTCAAACGCCCCAGAGTCATAGTGATGGAAAAACAAAACAAGCCTAAGACAGCGTTTGAATGGGCAGCCCCCTGATATTCAGTTAAATACACACCGCTCCAGTCTAAGACTGTGCCTTCGGCCAGAAAAAACGAAAAACAGATCACACCAATCAATAACACTGCGCCGTGCGGCAGCGCAAAAGCTGGGCCTTCTTTTGGATTGGCAAAAGGTAACAGGCCTTTGTGAAAGACCACTAAGGAGGCCATCATCGCCAGACCTATCAGCACACAGGCCTGAAAAGCACTGACTCCTGAACTTAACAACGCCACCATCAATCCGGCACCTGCAATACCTCCTAAGCTGTAAAAACCATGAAAACCGGACATCAGGGTTTTGTTTGCTCTTTTTTCTACCAGTATGGCCTGAATATTCATCACACAATCTGTGGCGCCAATACCAAAGCCAAAACCAAGCAACAACAGCACCAACTGAGCTGTAGTGCTGGCAAGCGGCAGCAGCATTAACAGCAGCGAAAATACACAAAGCGTGACCAGCAACACCAGTTTGCAGCCAACCCGGGTAGCCACTGCGCCTGCTAAAGGCATAGACAAAATAGCGCCCATACCTAAACACAACAGCAATAAACCCAGGGTGCCGTCGTCTATGCCGGTATTGGCTTTAATAATTGGGATAATGCCGGCCCAGGCCGCTGTGGCCAGGCCTGAGCAAAAAAACATAGCTTTGGTGGATAACACTTCGTTGCCGTTATCCGTCGGCGCAAAAGCACTCTGGACTCTGTGATCTGTGACTGTACTGCGGTCAGACATCAAAAAACCTCATAGATGAATAAGTACCAGACCTGCAGAATTGTGCGTTATTTCCAGTGCAGAGACCAGTGAAAAACCACAGCTGGCAGTTCTTGCAGGTTAAGTGAAGAGCAAGACAAAGCAGCAAGTTTTGACCATCATCTGCATTAACCCTAAGATAGCTATTCATTTATTTGACTTACCGGACCCACCATGAAAATTGCGTTAATTATCTTAGTTATTGCCTGTGTAGCTTATTACTTCTACAACAACGCCAATAACCAAAAAGCCGCAGCGCTGAATCTGGAAAAAGGCAGTGCATTTTTAGCTGAAAACTCTAAAAAAGACGGCGTAAAAACCACAGCTTCAGGCCTGCAATATCAGGTGTTACAAAGTGGCAACGGCGACAGCCATCCAACAGCCAGCAGCACAGTGCGGGTGCATTACCATGGCACTTTGATCGACGGCACAGTATTCGACTCCTCAGTTGAGCGTGGTGAAACTATTTCTTTCCCGCTCAACCGCGTGATTCCCGGCTGGACCGAAGGTGTACAGTTAATGAAAAAGGGCGATAAATTCCGCTTTTATATCCCTTCTAATCTGGGCTACGGCAACCGCAGCGCCGGTAAAATACCTGCAGGTTCAACCCTGATTTTTGATGTGGAATTGTTTGAGATCCAATAAATAACATGGTTGAGTCATCACATTCCGTTTAACCCCTATACGGGATAGCCACAAAAAGAATATTTTAGATATTCTTTTTGTGGAATTAACTATGAGCAGTTTCTTCCTCTAAATTATCTTCACCGTATTCTCGGCGGTGTTTTTTCAATATGGTTATCCAACTAGAGAGGCTACTGGCTCGTCTACTTATACTTGTCCTTCTTAGGCCTCTTACGCACTCTCTAATAAACTGCTCAGCTGAATCAGGATCAAGATCTGTAATGTTCAATACTCCCGCCCACTTCATCCATGCCCAACCAAAATCACTAGATTCAACTCTGTCTGCTAAGTACTGGTATTGAGCAACTTTACTACTTTTTTGCGCTAAGACTCTTCCTGCTGACGTAATAGTGTCGTTATGGTTTAGTAAACCCAAACAACGTGCTGCATGTGTATGGTATTGGACTTGTCGAACCGAGTTTATGCCGTCTATTAGCTCATGCTTTAATTCTTCGCCATGCACTCTTAGTTTGACAATATCAACAACCCGATCAAGACAATTTGCTTGGGGAACTTTAAAGGAGTCGATTAAAGTTGTTGTGCTTTCTTCAAGTTTTCGGATTATCGGCAATAAGTTGGTGGAGCTAATTTTTATCGGCTTTTTTAACGTATCTGCGGTTTTAGATTTAAGAGTTAATTCCAGCCTTTCAACGTTAACTATATCTAATAAGTCTTTTAATCTATAAGGATCCATGCCCAGTTCATCTAGGCGTTCTTCAATTGTATTTTCGTCGGATAATATCGACTCAAGCAATTCGATGGCAACAGCAGCTCTTTCTTGATTGCTTGTACCTAATTTAACGTCGAATGAGCTATATCCAGCTGTTAATGGATAAATAGTTGGTTGCTTGTTATGTTCATCTCTCATTAGTAATCTAACTATTTCACCAAACGCATCGAGAACTTTAGTTATTGCATTATCTGCTGGCGAACCATGTCCACTCCTATTTGCAATCCGTAGGTTAAAATCCCATTTAGATTCTGGTGCAACAGATTGAATTCCTGAAGCATCTATAGAGAAATCTGCCGGTGGAAGATTCACTGACTTCCGGTTATTTTCGTTCAGGTGTTCGATGGTTGCCTTTTTGTTAAGTTTTGACGAGTAGGTTGACACGACCATCAATCGCTTAGATTCGGTGAAAGCTTTATTAAAGCTATATTCTCCTCGAAGTAATTCATCGAGTATTTTTGAAGATACAGGCATGTATACCCACTTGGTAGATGTGCCTTCGTCGTAGTCACCACTCCAGTAGACGAGATATAGTTGTTGTAGCTCATCTCTAACAGAAAAGCACTTTGGCCCGAAAAAGTCTTCATAGATTTCAAAGAAACTTAATCGGCCTAAAAAGGTATCTTTTGGTAAAGTATTCATGATTCTTTTACCTCATCCTTAATGTGCTTATGAGGCTCGGCTCCTTTTTGAACCCACAGCGTAATATGACCATTAGTTTCTGCTGTTTCAGTGATAACGCCTAGCGCAGGGAATAAAGTACCACATACAGTCTGCCATTTCCCGTACTGTTCAGGAGCTGGGTAGTTTTTCTCTGCTTGTCGAATAGTTGACAATGTTGACCAAAACGAGACGCCATATGACTTTGGTATATCTTTGGAGCGGTACTCGTAGTCCGGTTTTTCATCTCTGTGTTTCTGGAAGTCTAACTCCGTCGGAGGGATTGTTCGGACTAGGCGATATACTTTGCCCTGAGCCGGAATGACACCGCAATTCTCAGGGACTCCTACTGGAAAGTCTGATGGCCAACTGTAACTTAAGTTATTTATACTCATGCTTTTCTTATCTATATCGCTTCCACTGCGAAGCTTTTGAGCAAAAATTATATTTTAGGAACTGAATGCTATCATGTGATGTGTGTTAATTTACAGTCTTTATTGTAATTAGTCTTGCGCATTCAATTGAATTACAGGAGTTAACTATGCTTGAAAACCAACGACAAGTCAGTACAACTGGTGACAGTACTACGTCTCCAAAATACAGTAAACTTGCTTGGTTAGTTCCAGTTTACATTTTTGCTTATTCATTAGCGGGTATCTGGGTACTGATCGATGGGTGGTTAACGAACTTCTCCTTTATTTTTCAGCTATGGGCAGTAGAGGATTCTCAATCCATCCCCAATTTAGTTAAATGTTTGATGTTCACAATGACTGGAGCGTTGTTCGGTAGTGCAATTCTAGGGATTATCTCGTTTCACAGGTATTTTGCGATAGAAAAATCTTTCGACGCAGATCACTTATGGGGTTTTTGGTTCTCCCCTCTATTAGCGTTACTGGTTGGAATACTTATATTTGCGATAATACAGAGTGGGATGGTTGTTTTGACTGGAGATCTGGCTAATGTGAAAAGTCCTGAAAATGCTACTTTGGGTTATTTGGCAATCGGAGGTATTGCTGGATATAACTGGGATGTGTTTGTAAAAAAACTTCAAAATTTGTCCAAAGATGTACTGAATACTGGGGAGTCGCCTCAGTAGGCATTTGATCTGGTCCTCCCTGATAACCCTCTAAACTTTCAAGGTATTAAAGTTTTACTGATATGTGTTTGGTCTAGTTAGATCATTCCAGATGCATCTTTTTTTATATTATCTCTCTCAAACATTTCCCACCCACCGTAAAAAAACCTTCATAAATTTTTTTGTCCATAAATCACTCTTTGTTGCTCTTTAGGAGGACTGCTGCGCTTTTGCGTTTGGCAGATTTACTAAATCAGCTTAACTAAACAGGAATTATGGATTAATTATGAAGACGAATCTTCGCAAGAGTCATCTGGCTTTGGCCGTGCTGGCTGCTTTTCCGGCTTTATACAGCCCTGTATTGCTGGCGCAAGCTACTACAGAAGCTAAAGCAGCAGAAACAGAAGTGATTGAAGTCAAAGGCTTTCGCAGCTCTATTATCAAAGCCAAAGATCTGAAGCGTGAAGCCATGATAGCTCAGGATTCGATAGTGGCGGAAGATATTGCCGATTTCCCGGATCTGAACCTGGCCGACTCCTTACAACGTGTGCCCGGTGTCACTATTACCCGTGAAGGCGGCGAAGGCCGGCAGATTTCTTTGCGTGGTTTAGGCCCTGATTTTACCCGGGTTCAGGTGAACGGTATGGAAGCTTTGGGCACTTCGTCTTCGCCTATGGATGCACGTGGTGGTGTGTCCCGCACCCGGGCTTTTGACTTTAATATTTTTGCCTCTGAACTCTTTAACCAGATTGATGTGAAAAAATCCTTTTCTGCTGATCAGGAAGAAGGTGGCATAGCTGGTACTGTTAATTTACGCACCGCCAAACCTTTTGATTACGATGGCGCTCAGGCGGCCATTTCCACTCAGGTAGGCACCAATAGCAACACCGACAGCACTGACCCTCGTATCGCGGCTTTATTGTCTAATACCTGGTCGGATTTTGGCGCTCTGGTGTCTGTGGCTTACAGCGACAGAGCCACTAATGAATACGGCACTAACACCACACGCTGGCGTCGTGAAGGCGGCAAAAAAGCGGCCGATGCCAGCAATACTGCATTACAAGCCGAACTGGATTCAGGTGAATTATGGTTCCCGCGTGGTCATCGTTATTCAGTCTGGGAAAATGATCAAAACCGTTTAGGTATTACCGCAGCTTTGCAGTACAAACCCAATTCAGACTTCAGCCTGGTGCTGGATTTAATGCACGGCAAGCTGGATAACGACCTGTCTGAACATCATATGGCGGTAAAAGATAACTCAACGGTCAACAGTCTGGTTTGGCGTGACAACAACGGCAGCAAAGAAGTGATTTACGCCGATTATAAAAACGCCACCTGGCGCAATGAAAACCGTCAGGACCACAACGAGTCGGTGTTAAATCAGGCCAGTTTAACAGCTGACTGGACTTTAACCGACGACTTAAAAATGAGCGCTATGCTGGGCCACAGCTCTTCCGATTACGAGCAGCCTCGTGTCAATAAGCTCAATATCGAAGCCAGTAAAAAAGTGAATATTATTACTGATTTTACGCAGGATGCTTTTTACGGTCACAGCTACTCGCCCAACTTTGATGTCACTACTCTGACAGGTTATACAGTCAAAGATTTGTACTTTCAGTCGAACTTTATTTACTCCGACTTTGATAATGCCAAGCTGGACTTTGATTATGGTTTAACCGATAGCTCCAGCCTGAAATTTGGTGCCAACTATAAAAAGTTCACTAACACAGGTTTTGAACGTGTTGCGCAGGATTTCCCAACCAATAAAGCCACTCCGCAGAATCAGGGCGTAAAAACCCTGACGGCAGAGCAGGTTGAAGTCTTTAACGGTCACCCGGATCAAAGCTGGTTACAAGGTGATATGG
>CBIMJC010000036.1:0-19342 GCA_966244125.1 uncultured Rheinheimera sp. | reverse complement strand
CTGGCTGTAGGTGCCGATAGCGGCAGGGGCTTTATCTGTACTGATGATCACTTTTGACATAACACTTATTTCCTTCTGTAAACTTTAAGCACTTCAGGCAAGACGCGGATTTTGCGCATGACGTTGGCTAAATTAATCCGGTCGCGCACAGACAAAGTGATTTTGATGACGTATTCGCCTGTGTCTCTGTCGTCGGTCGACAAGTCCTGAATATTGGAATCCTGTGAGGCTATCACTGTCGTCAGTTTGGCCAGGACACCGGGTTGGTTGACAATAAAGACCCGGATATCACATAAAAACTGTTTATCGCCGGTTTTATCCCATTTTACCGGGAAGTATTTACCCGGCTCTTTTTCCCAGCCCCGGATATTACGGCATTCAACACGGTGCACGTTCAGGCCTTTGCCCGGCGTGGCGTTGGCGGCAATTTCGTCACCCGGAATAGGGCGGCAACATTTGGCGAAGGTCAGTAACATACCTTCAGAGCCAATAATAAAAGCTTTGGTTTTCTGGTTGGCCGGATTTTCTGCAGGTAAAGCTTCTTCGCCAGAGTCAAAACCACCCATCAGGCGCCGCGCTACTGCGATAGGCAGCTGATTGCCTAAACCAATTTCAACCAGCAGTTCATCCAGCGATTTTTGTGTGGTGCTTTGCAGTACCTGCTCAATACGCTCTGGTGGAATAGACTCGAGTTTGACATCCCCCAAAGCTGAGGTCAGTAAACGCCGGCCCAAACCAACAGCCTCGCTAAGCTGTTGTTTCTTCAGATAATTACGAATACCTAAAATAGCACGGCTGGTGACCACATGGTTCAGCCAGTTGGCATTAGGTTTACCGCCCGGACTGGTAATAATTTCCACCGTCTGGCCTGTTTCCAGAGGTTTGTTCAGCGGATAAGGTTTGCGGTCCACCCGGGCGCCTACACACTTATTGCCTATGTCGGTATGCACTGTGTAGGCAAAATCGACCGCATTGGCACCTATAGGCAGTTCAACAATCTGACCTTTAGGGCTGAATACATACAGCTCGTCCGGATACAGCTCGGATTTGACGTTTTCAACAAATTCGTACGTATTACCCGAGCTTTGTTGCAGCTCCAGCAAACTTTGCATCCAGCGCTGGGCACGGATTTGTGCTGTGGTGTTTTTGTTTTCACCTGCGCCTTTGTAGGACCAGTGTGCGGCTATCCCTTTATCCGCCATTTCATCCATTTCACGGGTGCGCATTTGAATTTCCACCGGAATACCGTGTGGACCTATCAGGGAGGTATGCAGGGACTGATAACCGTTTTGTTTGGGAATGGCGATATAGTCTTTAAAACGGCTTTCTATCGGCTTAAACAGGTTATGCACTACGCCCAGCACCCGGTAGCAATTGTCTATGCTGTTGATGATGACTCTGAAGCCATAGATATCCATCACATCGTTAAACATCAGCTCTTTGCTTTTCATCTTGCGATAGATGCTGTACAGATGTTTTTCGCGGCCTGCGACTTCGGCTTCTATACCTGCAGCTTTAATACGTTGCTCTATTTCCGACTGGATTTTTTCAATAATTTCTTTGCGGTTACCACGGGCCTGTTTGACTGCGGTTTCCAGAGCGCGATAGCGCATTGGGTATAAAGCGCGGAAGCCCCAGTTTTCCAGCTCGTTTTTAATATTATGAATACCCAAACGGTTGGCGATAGGGGCATAAAGTTCCAAAGTTTCACGGGCAATACGACGGCGTTTTTCTGGTTTGAGAGCACCTATGGTGCGCATATTATGAGTGCGGTCGGCCAGTTTAATCAGGATCACGCGGATATCCTGCGTCATCGCCATAAACATTTTTTGCAGGTTAGTAACTTCGAACTCTTTGATATCTTTAAATTTTACTTTATCGAGTTTACTGACACCCTGCACCAGTTCGGCGACGGTTTCGCCAAACATGCGGGTTAAATCTTCTTTGCTGACGGGGGTGTCTTCAATCACATCGTGCAGTAAGGCCGCCATCAGGGTTTCGTAATCCATGCGCATTTCGGCAAGGATGCTGGTGACTGCGACAGGATGAGTAATATAAGGTTCGCCGCTGGAGCGTATTTGAGGCGCATGAGCGTCGCGGGCTACAATATAAGCCTGTTGTACCAGAGCAACCTGCTCGGGCGGCAGGTAAGCGCTGATTTGATTTTTCAGGCCTTCAAACAAATACATCCGAAACTCCCCAATACGCACAACGCTTTGGCGTGTTCCTTTGAATATACGTGGATTTCGAGCTATTGCCAACGGCCGGATACCGTTGGCACAGGAAGGAACTCAGATTATTCGTCAGAACCTATAATTGCAGCCACTGCCGCCATTTCAGAGGCTTCTTGCTGTAACTGTTCACGACGTTCCTGCTGGTCCAGAATACTGTTGGTGATAAAACCTTTTTCGATTTCACGTAAGGCCACCACAGTTGCTTTATCGTTTTCCGGGTCAACCATGGCTTCTTTGCCTTCAACAGCAAGTTGACGGGCACGACGTGAGGCCACCAGAATTAAATCAAAGCGGTTACCAATTTTATTTACTGCATCTTCAACTGTTACGCGAGCCATCTGCCACTCCGGTTAATCTGGGTCTGAATAAAGACCGCATAGTCTACTCTAATTCGTTTCGTTCGCCAACAGGCCAGAAATTAACTTCTGTTGCCGTATCGCTTGTTTGTTTTGTTTTAATCTTTGGCTTTGAATAATGCCGGAGAACTGCTGCAACGCAAGCTCCAGGTCATCATTGACCACCCAATAATCGTATTCACCGGCATGACTGATTTCGTCCCGGGCTTTGGCCATGCGGCCTGCTATCACTTCAGCGCTGTCCTGACCGCGTTGATTCAGCCGTTGCTCTAACGCTTTAACACTGGGTGGCAGAATAAAAATGCTGATGACAAAAGGCAGTTGCTGTTTGATCTGGCGGGCACCTTGCCAGTCGATATCCAGAAATACATCTATGCCCTGGGTGAGTTTATCGGCTAAAGCTGCTTTGGAGGTGCCGTAATAATTACCAAACACTTCAGCCCATTCAATAAACTGGTCTTGTTCAATCAATTGTTTAAAGGTCGGAACATCAGTGAAGTGATACTGCACACCGTTTGTTTCGCCCGGACGTGGCGAGCGGGTGGTGTGAGACACACTCAGCTGCATATCGGCATGTTGCTTCAGAAGCGCGTTGATCAGCGTGGATTTTCCCGCCCCGCTTGGCGCTGAAATAATAAATAAGTTACCTAATAAATCCTGCATGCCTGCCACCTTGATATTCAAAAGGCGATTTTAGCCGCATCGCTGCTGCGCTGCCAACAGCCGACTGGTTTTTTCGCTCAGTCTTGTTCCATCAGTTTTTTAAACTGCCGCAATTGTAGTAGCTATTTCAGTGATTAATGTGCGTAACCAGCGATGGGCTGGATCGTGGCGGTAGCGGACGTGCCAGGCCATTTCGACCGGAAAAGTGCCTAAATCAACAGGGGCTGGCAGCACCTTTAAACGAGGATCTGTGGCCAGACGCTGACAGATTTGGCGTGGCAAAGTGGCGCAATAATCTGTCACCGCAATGATTTCTGGGATAGCCAGAAAATGCGTCACTGACACCACCACTTCCCGCTTAAGCCCTTTGCGTTCCAACGCCTGAAATAAGCCTGCTTTCAGACGGCCGGGCGGTAACATATTGACGTGTTTTAGATTTTCATACTGAGCAACAGAAATGCTGTCCGTAAGAGTTGGATGATCGGCACGCACCACACAGGCCAGACTATCCTCCATCAGATGTTGTACGACCAGGTTATCAGGCGGTTCTGTTATACGACCAATCACCATAGTGGTGGATCCCGAAATCACCCCCGTTTCTGCCAGGTCTGTGCCAAAAGGCGTCAGACGCAGTCTTATACCTGGGGCTCTGGCGCGCAGCTGCGCCACTATAGTTGGCATCAGCACAAATTCGACATAACTGTTTGGGGCAATAGTGACCAGTTGTCTGGTGTGCGCCGGATCAAATTCCTGTTGACCCAGAATCACATCATCCATGCTGGCTAAAGCTGCGGCTATCACAGGCGCCAGCTCCAGTGCTTTTTGTGTCGGCTGCATGCCATAACGTTCACGGATAAAAAGCGGGTCGTGCAGCAGGGTACGCAGCCGGGTCAGTGCATTGGACAAAGCAGGTTGGGTCATACCCAGCCGTTCTGCGGCACGGGTGACGTTGCGCTCTTCCATCATAGCGAGGAAAACGGGAAACAAGTTCAGGTCATATTTCATCCAGATATACTGTCAGGGATATATCTTAAATTCAATAAATAAATTAGTTGAATATCTGCTTTGGGCGCATGCTTGGTTCAACAAAAGGGGTCGCAGTGACTACTGACTCCGGATTGCAAACCCAGACTTTAACCACTGATTGAATTTAACGAGGACACGAAAATGAACCCTGTATCAGCACCAGTATCAGCAACAGTACAGACAGATAAAGCCCTGTTTTCTCCGGTGAACATTGGCCAGTTCACTCTGCCCAACCGGATTTTTATGGCGCCATTAACCCGCTCGCGCTCACTAGCCAAAGGCCATGTGCAAACGCCACTACACGCTTTGTATTACGCCCAACGGGCCAGCGCAGGTTTGATTATTTCTGAGGCGACCCAAATCAGTCAGCAGGGTCAGGGGTACGCCTGGACTCCGGGCATCTACACTGAAGAGCAGGTGGACAGCTGGAAACTGGTGACAGACGCAGTGCATAACATGGGAGGCCGTATTTTTAACCAGCTGTGGCATGTGGGAGGTGTCTCGCACAATGTATTTCAGCCGGGCAATCAGGACCCTGTGTCTGCCAGTGCCTGGACACCTACTGGCATGGCTTTTGTTGGTGACTATCATCCTGATGGCCCTGTACTGCCTCACCCACAAGCCCGTGAGCTGAGCAAAGCAGAAATTAAACAGATCATCAAAGACTATCAGCATGCAGCTTTGATGGCGGCCAAAGCAAATTTTGATGGCGTGGAGTTTCATGCCGCCAATGGTTACCTGATTGACCAGTTCCTGCGGGATTCCGTCAATAAAAGAGAGGACGAGTACGGTGGTCCTATCGAAAACCGTATCCGTTTATTAACAGAAGTAGTAGATGCTTTGTTGGACGTGTTGCCAGCCTCCCGTATTGGAGTGCGTTTAACGCCGATAGATGGGGTAGGTGGCAGTTATGACAGCGATCCAAATGCCTTGTATACAGCTGCGGCTAAAGCACTGGCTGGCAAAGGACTGGCTTATCTGCATGTGGTACGACCGAACTCTCATGTCAGCAGTGAAGAAAATGTCGGTACAGGCGCTGCCATAGTGCACAACATGCGTAAAGCTTTTGATGGTCCTTTTATCATCAATGGCGAGTTTTCACCGGAAGAAGCAGAAGAGTGGGTGAAAACTGGTAAGGCGGATGCCGTCAGCTTTGGTCGTCCTTTTGTGGCTAACCCGGATTTACCGGCTCGTATCGCACAAAATGGTCCTTATAACCAAGGGGACAGAGCAACCTTTTTTGGTGGTAACCACAAAGGTTACACAGACTACGAAACTTTAGTGAAAAGCAAAATCTGAGCAACAAAATTTTGCTGATGGATGGTTGCGAATTATCCAAATTAATTGAGTCTCTTCAAAGACTAAGGAGCAAAAAATGGCATTAAAAGATATTCTTCCGGGCAAGCTTGGTTTTGGTACTGCGCCGCTGGGCAATATGTTCCGCGATATTCCTGAACAGGAAGCGCGTGCTACTGTGGATGCAGCCTGGAATGACGGTATCCGTTATTTTGACAACGCGCCTTTTTATGGCGCAGGGCTGGCGGAAATCCGTATGGGCGATGCCTTGGCAGACAAACCACGGCAGGACTATGTGATTAGCACCAAAGTAGGCCGGCTGGTGCTGGATGAAATTGAAGATGTCAGTGCCCGTGATTTAGGTGAAAAAGGCGACGTGTTTAAATACGGCCGCCCGAATAAAATCGTTAACGACTACTCAGCAGATGCGACAATGCGCTCTATTGAAGACAGTCTGAAGCGGCTGAAAACCGACCATATAGACATTGTCTGGGTGCATGATGTAGCACAGGACTTTTTTGGTGATGAATGGCTCAGCATGTTTGAAAGCGCCCGCAAAGGTGCCTTTAAAGTGCTGGATAAACTGCGTGATGAAGGGGTGATAAAAGCCTGGGGTTTAGGCGTCAACAAAGTTGAGCCTATAGAGCTGCTGCTGGATTTGGAGGAACCCCGCCCTGATGGTTTTTTACTGGCTGGACGTTACACCCTGCTGGACCATGAAAGGGCCTTGCAGCGGGTGATGCCAAAAGTCACAGAGCGAGGTTTGGGCATAGTAGTGGGAGGTCCATACAGCTCAGGAGCTTTAGTCGGCGGTCCGAACTTTGAATACGCACCTGCTTCAGCTGCCATTTTAGCCAAAGTGGCGAAGATCAAAGCACTTGCGGACAGATACGGCATCAGTATGAAAGCCGCTGGTTTACAGTTTGCTTTGGCCAACCCTGCTGTAGCTGCAGTGATCCCTGGCGCCAGTCAACCTGGTCGTATTATTGAAGACAGCACGGCGCTCAAGGAGATAGTGCCAGCGGACTTCTGGCGTGAGCTGCGTCATGCAGGACTGGTGCATCCGGCTGCGCCATTGCCAATCAAGGACTGATCCGGGCCTGGTGAGCGTCGTTCGTTCAAGCTAAAAATCCACAGACAAAGCTGTGGATTTTTACTTTATGCACTCTACCTATCAGCGGCTTTTAGCTTTCACTGACAAAGTTAAAGTAAATTTCGCCATCAGCTCATCGCCATGCAACGAAGGGCAGGTTACATCTATAGTCACAGCCTGATTAATACGCTCGCCTGTATCCAGCGATTGTTGGATCATCTGGTCTATTAAGGCGCCGTCGTTGCTGATGAAATGCACAGCTGCTTCAGGGCGTTTTAAAAATTCGCCTTGTACGTCTTTAAAGGCAAAATGGATATTCAGTTTTTTCTGCCGTGCTTTGTAAAAAACTAAAAAAGCACCGGCTAAATCGGCGCCTATGGCCAGAGCACCAAAATAAATGCTGCCCAGATGGTTTTTGGTATGGCGGTGGTGTGGCATCCGGATCACAGTGCGCTCGTCTGTTAACTCCAGGATTTTTGGCTTGCAAAAACCTATCAGCGGAATATAACGAAATCCAAACCACCAGAGTTGTAAGTTGGCTTTAGTTAAGGCGTTCATAAAAGGAAGCTCCAGAATTCAACTGGTCGGAGCTTATCATTCTGGCTGCGATAGTGCGAATTTTTGCTGCCATTGTCGCTCAAAATCTGCTTTGGCTTGCTGGCGCTGCTCGACACACCAAACCATTTGCCTGCTGTCGCGCACGCCAAAACATTGTTTAGGTTCGGAGTAATACTCCAGCCAGGCCTGCAGTTTTTTACCCTGATAAGGCGCTTTGACTGAGACTGAGCTGACATAAAGCTGTGGACCTTTGGCAATATCGGTCAATGGATCTGGGGCTGTTTTGGCTGTCTTTTTTGTCTCTGATTTTTTGGCTTTGGGTTTTTTCCGATCTGAGGCTAAAGCAGGTTTCTGGCAAAACTGGTCGAGCTGTTTTTCCAGCTGGCGCTGATCCAGACTCAATTGTTCTGCTTCTTTTAAGCTATAACCCGAGCTGATTTTTTGTTCCAGTTGCTGCAGCTTTTTGGTCGCTTTATCACAATCCGCTTGCGGCCATTGTTGTTGAGCCAACAGGGGAAAACTGCAACAAAACACCAGACACAATAGCGGTTTCATCCCGGACTCCGCCTGTTAATAAATGGTTAAATAACTATAGGTGGTTTTACTTGCCTTGCTGCTTATTTTTCGCTGGAAAATTTCTGTTGGTATAAAGCGCTAACCCATTCCACAAATACTTTCACTCTGGGCGACAATTGGTGATGTTGCGGATACAACACATGTACAGGCAAAGCCGGACTTTGCAGGTGGGTTAAGATGGGCACTAAAGCGCCGGATTGCAGATAAGGTTTAATCCGGAAATCAGGGACCTGAATAATGCCACAACCCGCTAATGCGGCAGCAGTGTAAGATTCGGCGTCATTCACAGACAACCAGCCTTTGGCCGGAAAATCCTGCTCTGCACCATTGATCAGAAAGCTAAAGGGGTAGCTGATATTGTGATCACTGGAGAAAAAGCCTACCGCCTGATGCTGACTCAACTGCTCCGGTTGTTCAGGCTTACCATGCTGCTGCAGATAAGCCGGACTGGCACAAAGCACCTGTGGCAAAGCGGCCAGCTTTTTGCCCACTAAAGTGGAGTCTTTGGGCACACCTATCCGCACGACCAGATCAATACCTTCGCGGACCAGATCTACCAGCCTGTCCCCTGTACTGATGGCAATATCCAGCTGCGGGTACAGTGCTCTGAATTGCGGCAAAGCCGGAATAATAATGTGTGCTGCATGCACCCCATGCAGGCCCAAACGTAATAAACCAGCCGGGTTGGCTGCCACAGTATTCAGGCTGGCTTCGGCATCGTCCAGTTCAGATAAAATGCGAATACAGCGCTGATAAAACGCCTGGCCATCCAGAGTAGGTTTGACCTGACGGGTGGTGCGCTCCAGCAGGCGGCAATTCAGGCGCTGTTCTAACTGCTGCATGGCATAAGTGGCGGTCGCACGCGGGATTTGTAATACACCAGCGGCCTGAGTAAAGCTGCCTAATTCCACAATTTTACAGTACAGCTTTAAGCTATCGAACTTGTCCATTCACTGGCCTTTTCGGGTTATTGTTCGTCTTGATTGAATTATGTTATCAATTCTCATGCATTTATCCAGTTATGTGGCAGATCTAGACTAACTCCCATTCAGACACCACAGCGGTGTTTCAACCGGGAGAACAGCTATGTATCACTCAATCAAAACTGCAGTAGTCACAGGGGCCTCCAGAGGCATAGGTAAAGCCATTGCTTTGCGTTTAGCAGAGGATGGTTTTGCTGTGGTCGTTAATTATGCCGCAGGGCAGGAGAACGCTGAGCAGCTGGTGGCTCAGATTCAGCAAGCCGGTGGCCATGCCATAGCATTGCAGGCCGACGTGGCGGACGCAGCAGCGGTAGAGCAGTTATTTGTTACGGCAAAACAACACTTTGGCCAGGTGGATGTAGTGGTAAACAGTGCTGGCATTCTGACCAATGTGCCTGTCGCTGAGTGCAGCACCGACCAATTTGAGCAGCTGGTTCGCACCAACTTCACCGGCGCTTTTTGTGTGCTGGGTAGTGCAGCCCGCCATATCAGCCAGGGCGGTCGTATTATTGCGTTATCGACCAGCGTCATTGCAAAGGCTCTGCCGACTTATGGCCCTTATAGCGCCACCAAAGCCGCAGTCGAAGCTTTGGTGCATGTATTGGCCAATGAATTGCGTGGTCAGAACATTACCGTCAACGCTGTAGCCCCTGGTCCTGTAGGTACGGAATTGTTTTTAAAGGGCAAGTCGGATGAATTAATCAAACAGCTGGCGAAACTGGCTCCTCTGTAAAGTTTATGCACGACTGAATATATTGAAGATGTGGTGTCTGTGTTAGCAGGCCCTGATGGCGGCTGGATTAACTCACAAGTGATCCGGGTCAATGGTGGTATGGTGTAGCAGTGTCACAATGCAGTTACCAGGTTCTGGCGCCTCTGGTCTGCTTTTTTTTGCACCTGACCGCATTGATTGATCCTACAGGCAACCCAAATCGTTTAGCTTGTCAGAATGCTACAAAATATTGAATCAACAAAAGAAACAGTGCTGTCACTTTAGCCGCTATTGGTTATGCTAAGTTGCTGCTGCAGGCTGTTTTTATTTAAGAATACAAGGGAGTTTTTTGCATGAAACTGGGAAAGCTAGTGATGGTATCCGGCCTTTGGCTGAGCTGTGCTGCGATGGCGCAACAAGGCCCGGCTGTGCCGGTGAAAACGGCTTTAGTGCAACAACAGAGCGTGCCAGTCTGGATCCGGGCTATTGGGCAAGTGAAAGCTCAACAAAGTGTGGAAATCCGCCCTCAGGTCGATGGCATATTGCAGCGTATTCTGGTGGAAGAAGGTCAGTTGGTCAAAGCCGGTGACTTGTTGGCAGTGATTGATGATCGCAGTATCAGAGCGGCTTATGAACAGGCAAAAGCTCAGCTGGCGGTAGTGCAGGCACAGCTGGACGTGGCTCGACTGGATTTAAAACGTTATCAGAACCTGCGTAAAGATCAGGCGGTGTCGGCGCAGATGGCCGACCAGCAACAAGCCACAGTGCAGCAATTAGAGGCACAACTGCGCAGTGTACAGGCCACTATCAATGCGCAGCAGGTGGAGTTGTCTTATACCCAAATTCTGTCGCCTATTTCAGGCCAGGTGGGGATCCGTAATGTGGATGCCGGCAACTATGTCAGAACCAGTGATGCCAACAGTTTGTTTTCTGTAGTGCAGCTGGACCCTATCAGTATTGAAATTGCCTTGCCGCAGTCGCGTTTGCCTGAATTGCAGCAACTGACCCAACAAATCCGCCAAAAACAAACTGTACCTGTGCTGGCGTATTTAAAAGAAGGAGCTGAGCCTTTAGCTCAGGGCCAGCTGACAGTGGTAGATAACAGAGTGGCAGCTGCGACTGGCACTATCAGAGTCAAAGCCGATTTTGCCAACCCGGATGCGGCTTTATGGCCCAGTCAGTCCGTGGTGATCGCCTTACAAAGCAAAGTACTGGACAATGTGCTGACTATTCCGTTGAAAGCCTTGCAACAAGGGCCCGAAGGGGCTTTTGTCTGGTTTGACGAACAGGGAAAAGCGGCCACTGCTGCTGTTGATGTGGTAGTGCAGGACAAAAATCAGGTGGTGGTGACAGGGCTCACAGCTGGTCAGCAGGTTGTTGTGGATGGCCAGAGCCGGCTGCGCAAAGGTACTGAACTGAAAATCCTGACTGAAACACCTCAAACTGCAGCTGCGGAGCAATAACAATGAAAAGCCGCAGTGTATTTGCCTGGTGTATGGATCACCCTATAGGCACAGTGTTACTGACCTTTGCTTTGGTGTTGTTGGGGGTGTTAGCTTTTCCGCGTTTATCTGTTGCCCCTTTACCAGAAGCGGATTTTCCTACTATTCAGGTGAATGCCCGTTTACCGGGCGCCAGCGCTGAAACTATGGCCTCTGCCGTGGCCACCCCTTTGGAAGTGGCCTTAAGTTCGGTGCCTGGTATTACCGAAATGACCTCAAGCAGCGCTTTAGGTTCTGTTGAAATTACCCTGCAATTTGTGCTGGAAAAAGATATCGACAGTGCGGCTCAGGAAGTGCAGGCTGCGCTGAATCAGGCGGCAGGCCGTTTGCCTGATATGCCGAACTTACCGACCTGGCGTAAGGTTAACCCGGCCGATAGCCCTATTCTGATTATTGGGGTTACCTCCGAAACCTTGTCCCGGACACAAATCAGTGATTTGGCTGAAACAGTGCTGGCTCGTCAAATGAGTCAGATTAACGGTGTAGGGGAAGTTTTTATTGGTGGTCAGCAAAAACCTGCCATCCGTATTCAGGCCAAACCCGAAGTTTTAGCTGCTGCAGGTATTACGCTGGCCGATATACGTGCTGCAGTGCAACGCGCCAGTGTCAACTTGCCTAAAGGGGCTTTGTTTGGGGATAACAGAGTATCCACTCTCTCTGTGAATGATCAGATTTTTTCTGCCGATGAATATGCCAACCTGATTGTCAGTTACAACAACGGCGCTCCAGTGTATTTGCGTGATGTCGCTACAGTGAAACTGGGCGCGGAAAACGACTTTGTACAAATTTGGCCTAATGGCGAATCTGGTGTGGCTTTGATTATCCGCCGCCAGCCTGGTGCCAATATAGTGGCCACAGCGGACAGGATCAGAGCTGCTTTACCTCAACTGACCGCCGCTTTACCCGCTGATGTTAAAGTTGAAGTTTTTAACGACAGAACCCGGACTATCCGTTCTTCGTTGGCCGAAGTGGAACTGACTTTAGCTATAGCTGTAGTGTTGGTGATCGCAGTGATGGCGGCCTTTTTACGCCAGTGGTCGGCCACCCTGATAGTGTCTGCTGTGCTTGGGGTGTCCTTGATTGGCACCTGTGCTTTTATGTATCTGGCAGGGTTTAGCCTGAACAACCTGACCTTAGTGGCTATTGTGATAGCCGTAGGTTTTATTGTCGACGACGCCATAGTGGTGATTGAAAACATACACAGGCATTTAGAGGCAGGTGAAAGCAAAAGAATGGCTGCGCTCAAAGGTGCGCAGGAAATTGGTTTTACCGTGGTCTCTATCAGTGTGTCTTTAGTGGCGGCTTTTATTCCGCTGCTCTTTATGGGCGGCATTATAGGTAAGCTGTTTTTAGAGTTTTCCTTAACAGCCACAGCAGCCATTTTGATTTCAGTGGTGGTGTGTTTAACCCTGGCTCCTACATTGGCATCGCTTTTTATGGATAAAGCGCCGGCTCATGACCCAAATCACCCTGGCTTTTTTGACCGGCTGGTAAAACGTTATGACAAAGTGCTGAGCTGGGCCCTGGATCATCAGAAAATTATGCTCAGTGTGTTTTTTCTGACTGTGGCTGGCAGTGTCGCCAGTTTTATGGCAATTCCCAAAGGTTTTTTCCCTTTGCAGGATACGGGTTTTGTTATAGGTATTACGCAGGCAGCTTCTGATATTTCTTATGAAGATATGGTAGCTAAACATAAGCAGCTGGAGCAGATTTTAAAGAATGATCCTGATATCACTGGCTTTAACCATGCAGTGGGAGGCAACAGTTCTACCGGATCTGGCCGGGTGTGGGTGGTGTTAAGCGACCCTGATGACAGGGAGGACAGCGCCAGTGAAATTATCGACCGTTTACGACCACAGTTCGCGCAAATTCCTGGCTTGCAGGTATTTTTACGGGCCGCTCAGGATATTAACTTAGGTGCAGGGCCGGGTCGCGCTCAATACAGCTATGTGCTCAAAGCCTTAAGCAGCGACGAATTGGCCACCTGGACTCAGGCCTTAACAGCGAAACTGCGGCAAAACCCTATCTTTACTGATTTATCCAACGACCTGCAGTGGGATGCGAATATTATCAGGCTGGAACTGGACCGACAGGAAGCGGCGCGTTTAGGTTTTGCTGCTGCTGATTTGGATCAGGCCCTGTATGACGCTTTTGGTCAGCGTCAAATCAACGAATACCAGACAGAAACCAATCAATACAATGTGATACTGGAGTTGGACCCGGAGCAGCGTGGCACAGCAGAAAGCCTCAACTATTTCCACTTACGTTCACCCACTACAGGGGAAATGGTGCCTTTATTGGCTTTTGCTAAAGTGTTACCTGCCACCAGTGGTCCTGTGGTGATTGCACATAACGGCATGCAACCCGCGGCGAATTTATCCTTTAACCTGGCTGCCGGTGTGGCTTTGGGTGATGCAGTCAAAGCTCTGGAACAAGCACGGGCTGAATTACAAATGCCCACTTCAGTCTCTGGTGCATTTCAGGGCGCTGCGCAGGCATTTCAGGATTCTCTGGCGACACAACCTTTGCTGATATTTACGGCTTTATTGGCGGTTTATATTATTTTAGGGGTGTTGTACGAGAGTTTTGTTCACCCTCTGACCATTTTGTCTACTTTACCTTCGGCTGCGATAGGGGCTATTTTGCTGCTGTGGGCCTGGCAACTGGATTTCTCCATTATGGCGCTGATCGGCATTATTCTGCTGATAGGCATAGTGAAGAAAAACGGTATTCTGATGGTCGACTTTGCATTACAAGCCCAGCGTGAACAGGGGTTATCAGCGAAGGATGCGATCCATCAGGCCTGCTTAGTTCGTTTCCGTCCCATTATGATGACGACTTTAGCCGCTATTTTAGGTGCTGTGCCTTTGATGCTGGGCTTTGGTACTGGCGCAGAATTACGGGTGCCTTTAGGTGTGGCTGTGGTCGGTGGTTTGGCTTTTAGCCAGGTCTTAACTTTACTGACTACTCCTGTGGTTTTCCTGGCCTTGGATAAAGCCTTGCTGCAAAAGAAATAACTCATTCGGGTCAGAGTAAAATGAAAGCCGCTGGCTTAATTTTACTCTGACCCAAATTGCTTTCTCATCGAAAAATAAAAGTTGATAGCGCTATCATTTTTAAGTATCTCCTTTTAATCCCTTTATTTTTGAGTAAATAACCCGCAAAAACTGGCTAATAATTCGGCCATTCTCATATGGGTCATCTGTCGTAAAAGATCCGGATCCCAGCTTATTTTCACAAAAAAGATCTAAATAATGGTTGCGCAATCATTTATCTGAGGCTAATTTATCGCCCAGGCTTAGCCCTGGTATAAAAACCAAGCGAATGAAATCAGTCAAAACTGCAATCTCGAAAGGAATTGCGCTGGATTTCTTCTAGCTTGAACCTATACCAAATAAAAAAAATCAACAGGTGTTAGCGCTGTCATGCTGACAAACAGATCCAGACAGGATAGGGGAATCGAAGTGAAAGTCTTAAAATTAAAACCATCTTACCTACTCACCACACTGGCGCTCTGCAGCGCTTTTGGTCTTGCTGCACAAGTGGCAGAAACAACCAAAGCCAGCGATGGCAAAGATGATGAAGGCCGTGCTATTGAAGTGATTCAAATCAGTGCGACCAAAAGGGTCACTACCTTACGTGAAACTCCGCTGGCGGTAACAGCCTTTGACCAGAAAACTCTGGACGAAAACCATGTGGCACAGCTGGATGATTTACAGGGCATAGTGCCCAGCTTACAAATAGCCCAAAACGGCACACAAAATACCCCTATGGTCTATGTGCGTGGTATTGGTTCTTCTGATCAGACTGAAAGCGGCGACCCTGCCGTTGCTTTCCACATTGATGGTATTTATTCAGCCCGGTCGCAAGGTGCTTCAGCTTTGATGTTTGATTTAGAAGGTGCTGAGATTTTACGTGGTCCACAAGGTACTTTATTTGGCCGTAACGCCACAGGTGGTGTCGTGAATTTACACACGGCCAAAGCCCGTCTGGATGGTTTTGATGCCAATGCTGAAATCACTTTAGGCAACTACGACCGCCGCGCCACCCGCGCTATGGTCAATATTCCATTAAGCGAGACTTTAGCTGTGCGTGTTGCTGCAGCTATGGACCAGTCTGAAGGTGTGGTTGATTTCCTGCCAGGTTCAGCCATGGGTGAAAAATACGGTTCTACTGATTTAGCAGCTGCGCGTTTTAGTGCTTTTTATCAGCCCTCTGACAAGTTTGATCTAACTTTCTCCTACGAAAACTTTACCGATAATGGTACAGGCAATATCCCGACTATTACTGGTGGTTCGGATCGCAGTTCTTATGTCCAGGAACCTGGTTTTAACGATGCAAGCAGCGACAGCTTCCGCACCCGAATGAACTACAACTTCGACTCAGGCCAGCAGCTGGCGTACATAGGTGGCTACACAGATACGTCCCGTGTTTCGGTATGGGACAGAACCTGGAGCCTGACCAAGTACGAATGGGGTGGTTGTGTCGAATGTGATCACGAAGCCACTCAACACGAATTACAGTTCAAAAACGATGACGCTGAGCGTTTACAGTGGATGGTGGGTTACTTCTACTTCAAAGAAAACAACAGCACTATTTTTGACATAGTACACCCTGATGTGGATTACGAAGGTGGCACTACACCAAACAAAAACTTATGGTCCACCTACCGTCAGCCAGACCGTGGTTTAGAGTCGAACAGTATTTATGCTCAATCTACGTATAAACTGACGGACGACTGGCGCTTGAGTGCCGGCTTACGTTACACCAATGATAAACGCTGGGACAAAGGTGGCCGTAACATCATGTGTCCTGACGTAAAACGTACTGAAGTGATGGACCCTAACCAGGATCATCTGGGCTACATGGATCCGGAAGGTATTCTGAATGGCCTTGGCCCAAACAAAAACCTGGTGCAACCTGGTCAATGTTGGGTGGATACCTACAACGACACCAGCCCTGAGTGGAGCAAAACCACTGGTATGGCTCGTGTGGAGTGGGACATGACAGATGATGTGATGTTCTACAGCTCCTACGCCACTGGCTTTAAGTCCGGTACTATTCAGGATGGTAATAAATACACTGGGACTGGCCCGTTCACGCAAAAAGATCTGGATGCCATTATTGCGGCGAACAATAACGAAGCTGCAGGTACTGCTGCTTATGTAGCGCCTGAAGAAAACACCAGCATCGAACTGGGTATGAAAGGTTTATTCCTGGACGGTACTTTACAGTTATTTGCTGCGCTGTTCAGCACTGAATACACTGACTTGCAGGTGACCAGTAACGTAGTCACCAACACAGGTGCTGACTTACTGCGTAAAACTAACGCCGGTAAAGCCACTATCAATGGTCTGGAGTTAGAAGCCCGTTGGTTAGTGATTGAAAATGGTGAGTTAAGTGGTTCTATGTCTGTGCTGGATGCAACTTACGATGAGTTTCTGACCACTGATTCTAAATATGGCCGTGATGGTTTAGCTTTTAACCCATCTGCAGGTAACCCTGCTTTGCCTAACCTGCTGGATTTCAGCGGTAATCATTTAGTGATGGCGCCTGAGTTCTCAACTTCGGTCAATTACGAACATTTTGTTGGTCTGGAAAGCGGCGCGACGTTAAAGCCAAGAATCCGTGTCGGTTACACCAGCGAAGTATGGTTTGACCCGGCGAACCGTGGTGACAGACCAGCTGGTTTCAAAAATCTGCCTTTCGCTGCTGATATTGACCGTCAGGATGCCTACACCAAAGTGGATTTAAGCCTGACGTTCGAACCTTCAGAGGGCAACTGGTCCACCGAAGCTTTCGTCAATAACGTCACTGACCGCGATATTAAGAGCGATCAGGGCCGTACTCACGGTGACGCAGTGCCTAACTTTATGTGGCAGGCGCCTCGTACCTTTGGTGTACGTTTTAACGTAGCTTTTGAATAATTAGTCCCCAAAGTAATTGATGTTGCAGCGCGACGACGAGTGAGCGAGACCCCAGGAGCATAGTTGTCCTATGTGACTGGGGCGAGTAGCGAAGTCAACAAAGCTGCAGCTTCAAGAACGAAGGGGACATTAGTTTTACCCTTGTCTCCCGGACTTTGTGCAAGTCCGGGTCTTCCCGGTAGTTGGGGGTATCAGTACCAGCTTTGGCTGGTACTTTTTTATTCGCCGCCATCCATGGCGCTCACCCTGTCGGGCCCAACGCTTCGCATTGTTCAAAAACATTCCGGATGTTTTTGTATTCGCCGCCATCCATGGCGCTCACCCTTTAGGGCCATTGTCACTCCATTCCAATGTTCACAAAACGGCAGGATAGCCGTTTTGCACAGCTTTAGCTGCCGAAGGCGAGCATCATGGACGATGTGAGTGAAAAACATTCCGGATGTTTTTTTGGCCTTGAGGAAACAAATATCTAGGGCTGACCTTGAGGAATTAAGTCGAAGCCCTTTCCACTATGCGATAACCCACATCTATAGGTGGCTTACGGGTTTTGTCTTCGCCCGATGCCGTCATCAGTAATTCAACTGCTTGCTGGCCCATCTCAAAACGAGGTGAGGCGACGCTGGTTATGGCGGGTTCGACCAAAGCTGAAGCTTCTAAATCGTTAAAACCACAAATGGCGATATCTGCCGGCACTTTCAGGTTCATCCGCTTGGTTTCAAATAAAGCACCTAGCGCCAAATCGTCGTTACAGCAGAATATCGCATCACACTGGCCCTGAGATTCAGCCATCACAGCCTGCAATAACTGACCGCCCAAACGTATGGACGACGACTGTGTGGTGGTGACCACATAACTCTGACAAGGTTGTTTAAAATCCGCGATCGCCTTTTTAAAACCAGCTAAACGTTGCTGAGTACGGGTATCCATGCGGGCCCCTAAAAAGCCCAGTTTACGGTAGCCTTTTTGCAGCAGGTGATTGGTGATATCCACTCCGGCATTAAAGTGCGAAAAGCCAATATTCATATCGATAGGGCAGTCGCTTAACTCCATCAGCTGCACTATGGGAATACCGGATTGTTGCAGTAATTTACGGGCATAATCGGTTTGATCTGTGCCTGTCAGGATAAAACCTTCAGGCGACTGGCTGAGCAAAGTCGCGATCAGCTTTTCTTCTTCCAAAGGCGAATAATGACAATCGCCTAATACCACCTGCAGCTGATGTTGTTTTACCGCACTATAGATGCCTTGCAGCACGTCATTAAAAACTATGTTAGATAATGATGGAATGATAACCGCTATCACACCTGAACGACGGGATGCTAAAGCACTGGCGGCATGGTTACGGATATAACCTATTTCATGCACGGCCTGCTCAACTTTTGCCCGCAGTTTTTCTGAGACTTTGTCAGGATTACTAAGTACGCGGGACACAGTGATAGCACTGACACCTGCCACTTTTGCCACGTCTTTCAGGTTGGGTTTTTTGTTCATCGCACCATTCTCATTATTTTTTAAAAAACAATAACTGAAAGCTCAGTTTGAGTCAAAATGGTTGCGCTATCATTTTATCTGAATTAAGCTGAGGCCACATTTTTATGGCAGGTGTGATCGTATCTGATGCAACAGGATCTAACAGCTCAGAAGCAGGCAAGTAATACAGCAAAAAACCAAAGTCTGATCATTATGGGTGTAGCTGGCAGCGGTAAATCGACGCTGGCTTTTCGCCTGGCAGAACAACTGGGCTGGCGTTATCTCGAAGGGGATGACTTTCATAGTCCTGAAGCCAAACAAATGATGGCGTCAGGCACTCCTATTACCAGCGAAATGCGGGATCAGTGGGTGGGACTTTTATGTACAGCTTTACAAGAATGCGCCGCCAAACAACAGTCTGCCGTGCTGAGTTATTCGGGCTTAATCCGCAAACATAGGGAACGTATCCGTTTGGTGGCTTCCTCGCCACAGTTTGTTTATTTACAGGGCAGCGCTGAGTTGCTGGCCGAACGACTGGCGCAGCGGCAAAACCATTTTATGCCGGTCTCAATGCTGCAAAGCCAACTGGCGACTATGGAGCCTGTGGATCAGGAAGCTGATGTGTTGTGTCTGGATATCAGCCAAAGTGTTGATGAACTGATGCTGCAGATCCTGGAAAAAATAAAACAACGACTATAAAAACCTGAGCATCGGCTGGCCATCATTAGCTGTCGATGTTTGATAAAAACCAATAATCAAAACAATAGAACAACGACAGGGTGACAAAGTGACAACAGAAACTGCGGTACCTCAAGACCGACTTAAGCTGAGTGAAAAACTCGGTTATGGTGTCGGTGATATAGGTTTTAACTTTTACTGGGCCAATATCTCGGCCTTTTTGTTAATTTTTTATACCGATGTATTTGGTATTTCAGCAGCCGCTGCC
>CBIMJC010000035.1:0-19411 GCA_966244125.1 uncultured Rheinheimera sp. | reverse complement strand
CTGAAAAAAATTGCTGTACCAGCTCTCTTCTGTGGGCCAACTGAATGTTTTAAATAACTTTTCTACTTCGCCCAATGGGGCTTCGATCACTAAATCGACACCAGTGACCGGGTGTTTTAACTCCAGTCTTTTAGCGATTAACAACAACCTCTGGCTATTGAAATGCTCTGCAAACAAGCGGTTATGTTTACCTTCGCCATGCGTAGTATCGCCCACTATAGGGTGGCGTAAATGCGATAAATGCCGGCGCAGCTGGTGCTTACGCCCTGTTAAAGGCTGCAAAGCCACCAGGGAATAACGTGCCACCGGATATTTGCCTATAGCTATAGGCAATTCAACCCGGGCCAAAGGCCATAGGGCTGTTATCGCTTCCTGCTTGTCTTTGTCCTGACTTGCCTGTTTGTCAGCAATTTTATCCAGCTGCTCTTTCAGCGGATAATCCAAAATACCAGCCTGTTTAACAAAACCACGGCACACAGCCAGATAAAACTTGCGCCAATGCTGTTCTGTTAACTGCTCTGTCAGTAAACGGGCAACATCGGCGGATAAAGCAAATAACAACACACCAGAGGTTGGCCTGTCGAGCCTATGCACAGGAAACACATGCTGGCCTAACTGATTACGCAAAGTTTGCATCACAAAAACAGTTTCGTGTCTGTCCAAAAAGGAGCGATGCACCAGCATGCCAGCAGGTTTATCTATAGCCACCAGAAACTCGTCCTGATACAAAATCGTCAGTACAGGGGCAGTGATAAACTCAGGCTCTGGCAATTGTTTGCTCACGTTGACCACTTAATAACTCATCCAAATCTGCAATACGATTAATCAGCAGCAAAGTGCGGTTCTCCAGGTGTTTAAAAGCCTCTTCAGCCATAGGGCACACCGCAATTTGCCGGGGTAAAGGCAAACGACCTTCGACTAAAGCCCGCATACGAGGCAAAAACACAAACTGCAGCCAGTTTTCCAGTGGCATAGTGTCACAAAAAAATGGCGCTGTGCTTTGCATCGCCTCAGGGCTGGGAGCAATAGAAGCCCAAAGCTTTGCCGCTTTTAATTCGCTTTCAATCTGATTTAATAAATCTGTGACCTGTGGGTACATGCTAGTGCCGATCCGCTTAACCTGGCGCAGATTTTATCACAGCATGAGCCTGAGCTGCCTTGCAAAAACCTATAAGCGCCGCCATTATGCTGGTTCAAACCAAAGGAGTAGTGATGGATTTTGTCTGGTTGTTATTGTTAGGTATGGCTTTTGTCTACGCCTTTTTGCTGCAACGTAAGCAGGATGAAACAGCAATCAAGCTGGCCAAACATCTGTGTAAACAGCAGGAATTACAGTTTCTCGAATGTGCCAGAGGCAAACATCAGTTTTCTAAGCTGGACAACAGATGGCGCTGGTTTACCAGCTATCAGGTAGATTTTAGCGGCGATGGCGAAAGTCGTTATCAGGCCGAACTGCGTTTATCCGGCCTGCGTTATTTAAGTTTTCAGCTACCGCCTTACCGGATCTAAGGCAGTTTTTGTAGTTTCTGCTCCAGTTGCCCGGTCAGAAAATCTTTATACATCACCCAATCTGCCGCCAGACTATAAAACGGATATTTAAAGGTGGCGGGTTTGTTATGTTCAAATTTAAAGTGGCCTACCCAGGCAAAACCATAACCTGCCACTAACATCAGCCACCAATAGCCCCATAAACCTGTGACAGTCAAAGTGGCCAGAATCGCCAGCACTAAAGTCGATCCTATGTAATGCAGGCGGCGGCAAACGGGGTCTTTATGTTCAGATAAATAATAAGGATAAAACTCGGAAAAACTGCGAAAGCCGGACATCTGTGTTTACTCCACTAGCGTTAAAGGACTGCTTTGTCTTGGTCTGAACATTAAAGTACCTTTGACCTTGCTGAAATTCAACTCTGTCACCTGCTGATAATGATCCGCACTAAAAAAGGCTTTATTTTTCTCCAGCGTGACAAAAACACCTATGCCCAAAGAGGCCGGATTTTGCTCTACGATCGAATCCACGGCATGCATTAAATAATGCCCTAAGCCCAAATGCTGGTATTGAGGAGAAATGGCGATAAAGGCCAGCATATGGTAATGCTGCACCGGCATAGCAGCATGAATACGCTGCTCTTTTTCTAATAACTGTTTGGTGGAGACATAACCTGCTGTCAGCAACATTTTTAACCGCCAGTGCCAGAATCTGTCGCCACTCAATTTAGAACCAGGCTCTGTGACACAAGCCACACCTAACAGCTGCTGCTCAATAAAAATACCTATTACAGGCTGCTCTTCCTGCCAGAATACATTCAGCTCTTCACGAATAGCTGCTCTTAATCGCTGTTCATAGTCGCTTTTATCCGCCTGAAAAATATCCATAAACACAGGATCGTCATGATAAGACTGGTACAACAAAGAGGCGGCTAATTTCAATTCATCAGGAGTTAACAACTGTGCTTTAAGCTGGTTCAGATCAAGAGCAGGTTGATTTGGCATTGTATGTCCCTGTTAATTCTTCTAGTTTGAGTATCAACATAGCAGCGAAGCTGCAGATTGCCAATGCAGATACTTTGCCAGACAACTATAGTTAACAGACACCACATAAGGAGTTTAGTATGGATATGACCACACACGATATGGCGACTTTATTTGCTCAGCTGGGTTTGGATAATAGCCCGTCAGCCATTAAAGCTTTTGTTGCCAGTCATAAAATTCCGGCGGATATGTCTCTGGCGCAGGCGTCATTCTGGACTGATGCTCAGGCCAGTTTTTTAACTGAGAACTTAAAACAGGATGCTGATTGGAGTGATGTAATTGACCAGTTGAATGTCATGCTCAGATAACTGTATGAGATAAAGGGAAGCACCGGCAGTACTTCCCTGATCCAGACATTGTTACAGTTGACGATAGGCTTTGTCGCCCCAACCTGTTAACACACCATTCTTAAATACCAGTGGAGTGCATTCGTCTTTGCTGGTTTCACCGTCACTGTGTTCATGATGAGTGCGGTAAAACAGCACCACTGTTTCATTGCCAGCGTCACGGAATGATTCACTGAAATCCGGAGTACCCAGTTGACCACGCACCGAAGCTATTTCGTCGCCCAGATTTAACTGGCTGATCACCTGATTATTTAGTTTTTGTGTTTTTTTCCATGACGAGTTGTTGTTGTCATTTTCATCATGGTCGCCTATAGCCACCACACATCCGGATAAAGCCATCATGGCTGTTGCTACTGTTAATACTTTTAAATAATTCATTGGATTTCCCTTAGAGTTTTAACTTGTTGGTTTTAACTTGTTGATTGTCAAAAGCAAAACTGGGGCCAACTTTTAAAATCATTAAATAACAATGACTTACAAAATCACACTAGTGGCATGAACAACTTAGATGGTAAATTTCACTAAATTTTAGTGAAACTAAAGAAAACAATGGAACAACTCAGCCAACAAGTCGCCAAAATTGCAGTCCAGCTGCAACAAGAAGGTAAAGAACCCAGTCTGGCTCTGGTAAAAGCCCGGTTAGGCACTGCTACTATGAGTCCGGCTTTATTGCAGGCTTATCAGGCATGGCGTAATGGTGCTGTCCTGGTACAAGAAAGCTCTGAACAACAAGCTGCAGCCAGTGAACAACCTTCTGATATCAAAGCAGATTTAGCCCGTATCGAAGCCAAACTTGATCTGATCATCAAAAAGCTGGGGATCTGATGTTAGTTGCAGAGCTGGAATTTAAAATTATTGCCGATACCAGCTTTGCTGCAGCAGAACAGGGGGTCCGTTGTTATCTGGAAAAGCTGATTTTCCAGGGCCAGATTTTAGGCCGTGAATTCCCCACTTATCAGGCCAAAGACAGCTTTTTCAGCCGTGTGGTGCTGCCGCTTTCTGATGCATTAGACAAAATATCACACAGCAAAGCTGGCCTTTATGCGTTAGAGCAATTGCAGCAGGTGGGTTTAAGTTATCCAAAACTGACGATATTGGGCGATGACTTAATGTCCAATCATACAGACCCTTGCCCCAATCATCAGGCGTTGATTTTATTTTGTAGTTTTTCCGCCACTAACTCAGTGCTGTACTGCGCAGAACATTTTGCCCCTGTGCCTTTGTATAAAGTGGGCAGAACTACTGGTGAAGATTTTGAGTCTCTGGTGCGCTGGCAATTGCAGTATCAGGCGTTGGATGAAATTCAGATGCAGGAAACAAGAGTGCTGTTTAAAAGTGCCGAACAAAGTCTGCAGGGTTTTTACAGTGCTTTAAATCAACAAGGGTATAAACAGGCCAGAGCACTGAGTAAAGAGCTGAATAAGCCGGTTTATTATTATCTGTACAGCGGCAGCAGCACAGATTGCACCCTGGATGCAGTCAAAAAATGCCCATCTTGTGGTGCTGACTGGAAACTGGGTCAAAGCTGGCATGGTCTGTTTGATTTTTGCTGTGAACCTTGCCAACTGGTATCCAATATTGCTTTTGACTGTCAGCCCTGAATCAGCTTAAAAACTTAGCTGAGTTAAAAAAGTGGCTAAATCCGGGGCCAGTAGATCTTTAACCTCCATCCCTACTTTCTCTGAGTAGACTTCGCCTGTCGCCACTAAGACCGAAATCAGATAATCGTCGTGATCAGTAGCGGCGATAAATACAGTCTCACGCTGCTTTAAGCGTCTTTTCATCAGAATATGGGCAATGATATTTTGTTGCAGCCGTTCAAAATCAGCCTGATGCCAGCTCATTAACAGCTCCAGCTCTCCCCTTTCGTGTTGAACCTTTAAACCGCCACCAAAATAGCTGGTGTAAAAGCTAATCAGCTGCTGCGGGAACTCCAGTTCCAGCGCTTGTTGGGTTTTAGTTAAATCCAAAGCAGGTTCAGCTTTGACCGGACGCCAATGCACCTCACCGTCCAGTACCTCACCATACTGACAAGGCGATTCCTGTTCAGGGTCGGCCCAACTGATCAGTGTTGGATGTTTTTTATGATAAGACTCTACAAATTGTGCAAATTGCTGATGGAATTGGCCCGGCATGGTGATTCGCTTCTGTGCTAAAATTGCCGCCATTCTAACTTGGTTGCGGTTGTATTCCCAAGCCATTGCTGTGACAAGACGCAATCAATATCGCTATAGCTTCCCGTAAGAAGGCTCTATGACAAAAATACAGACAGAGCAATTAGCTGGACTGACCTTAGGCCAGGCCACTGCTTATATTGATCACTACAGTCCTGAATTATTGCAGGCTGTACCCCGCACTTTAGGCCGTCAGGCTATAGGTTTAGGTGCGCAGTTGCCTTTTGTGGGTCAGGATACCTGGCATGGTTACGAACTGTCCTGGCTGAGCCCTAAAGGTAAACCTATGGTGGCACTTGCTACTTTTGTGGTGCCTTTTGATACACCTAATCTGATTGAGTCCAAGTCCTTTAAACTCTATTTAAACAGTTTAAACCAGACTAAATTTGCCGATATCAGCCAGCTGTACCGCACTATGAAAACCGATTTGTCGGCCTGTGCCGGTGGCCCTGTGCAAGTGACTTTGCATAACGTCAATGAGCTGACTGCTTTTCAGCCAACCTGGTTACCCGGCCGCTGTATTGACGATCTGGATATAGAAGTTGAGCATTACGACTACAAACCAGAGCTGTTGCAACTAAACCCAACAGGGGCTGTGGTCGACGAAAAGCTGCATTCGCATTTACTGAAATCCAACTGCTTAATCACCTCTCAGCCCGACTGGGCCAGTGTGTATATTCATTACAGAGGCAAAGCTGTGGATCATGCGTCTTTGCTGAAGTACCTGATTAGTTTCAGAAGCCACAATGAATTTCATGAACAATGTGTAGAGCGGATTTATCTGGATTTATGGAATTTATGCCAGCCGGAATTTTTAATGGTCTATGCCCGTTACACCAGAAGAGGTGGTCTGGATATCAACCCACTACGCAGCAGCGAACCCTGTGATCAGCCTAATGTGCGGCTAACCAGGCAGTAATGGCTGGGGGCTAAATTTTACTGCCCCCAACTATCACAATGAACCCGAACCTGACAGGCGGTTTTGTAGCAAGAGACCAATGCTGTAAGCAAAAGGCGCAACTGACAAGCCTGGATAGTGGCAAGCTGCAGGGCTTGCCACCTATTAGCAGCTCGCTGCTGTTGGCTATAAGGTCGGAACAGTACCGCCGTCAATCCTGTACTCAGCACCAGCGATGGAAGCTGAGCGTGGTGACGCCAGAAAAGCTATTAAATCGGCAACCTCATTTGGCCTGGCTGGCCGGCCTACAGGGATCCCCCCCAGCCAGTCCATAATAAGTTTCTTGCCACCCTCGTAGTCCGTTCCTGCTTCGGCAGCCATCCGCTTTGCAAATACTACGGAAGCTTCGGTCTCAATCCATCCCGGCGCTACACTCAGCACACGAACACCCTTTGGCGTCACCTCTCTTGCCAGCGACTTGCTGTATGTAGTAAGGGCCCCCTTGGCCGCAGCGTAGGCGGTAGTAGACTCAGGCAGAGGCATCACGCGCTGGATAGAGCTAACGTGGATGATGACACCTGAGCCTTGCGCCAGCATAGTTGGCAACAATGCACGGTCCAGGCGGACAGCTGGCATCAGGTTCAGATCCAACTCGGCGAACCAGTGTTCATCACTAATAGCTGCGAAACCACCAGCCGGAGTCTTTGAGCCACCAAGCACGTTGATCAGGATATCTACAGCATCCCAAGACTGCAGGACTGTCTGAGCAAAGTGATTCACACCTTCAGCCGTTGACAGATCGGCAGCTACATAGGTTACCCCTTCGACCGGCTGAGCTGGCAAAGTGCGCGCTGATGCCGCCACCCTGGCACCAGCCTCTGCAAGAGTTTTCACCACTGCAGCGCCAAGGCCCAGGGTGCCGCCGGTAACAACGGCCCGCAGGCCATTCAGATGAAGATCAAAGCTCATAATGTTATCTCCAGTGATGCGATCAGGCCGCGTTCAAGGCCAAAGCGATAGGACAGAACGATCGGGCTACCAGGGAAGTTGCCAGTGACGTTGGCACGGACCAGCTGGAAGCCATCCTCCTGTTCAATAGCAAAGGGCTCGCTCGTCGCCTTGTATTTGGCCGATGCCTCAGCCATAAAGGTCTTGATGGCGTTGATCCCTGTGTAGGTATGACCAACATCCTTCATAACTGCTTGCGCCGTGAAGCAATGCGCCAAGGATTCAGGCTTGTGTTCAGCAGCGAAATACGCAGCTATGGGTTCGGGCAGAATTAAAGCAGACATGATGAACTCCTTAGTTGGGACAGCTCACACTATGCGCCCTTGCATTACCTTAGTGAATACAGCACAATCAGGATGGGTTATGTAGGAAATAATATATAATGCGTGGATCCGATTTTGCTGAGCTCAAGGCCTTTGTCGCTGTCGTAGAGCGTCAGAGCTTCGCCCGGGCAGCAGAGCACCTGGGCCTGTCACCCTCAGCTCTTAGTCAGACCATCCGGCAGCTGGAAGGCCGCATAGGCGCTCGTCTTCTGAATCGTACCACCCGGAGTGTTGCGCCCTCGGCCAGTGGCGAGCAGCTTTATATGCGTATAGCTCCATTGTTTCGGGAAATAACAAATGCTGTTGCTGATGTCAGTGAAGCCACGGGACAGGTCAGCGGCACACTTCGTATCAACACACTGGGGATAGCTGCAAGAACTATCATTGCGCCCAGGCTTGCACGCTTCCATCAAGTACACCCTGAGGTGATTCTCGATATTGTTGTCGACGACTCACTGACTGATATTGTTGCAGGCCGCTTTGATGCGGGCATTCGTGTTGGAGGAAAGCTGGAGAAAGACATGGTTGCAGTCCGGCTCACACCAGATCTGAACATGGTTGCTGTAGCATCCCCGGACTACCTGGCGCGTTGGGGCACACCGAAGTCACCTGCCGAATTACATCAGCATCAATGCATTAACTGGCGGCTACAAATGGACGGCAGACATTATCGCTGGGAATTTCATAAACAAGGACAACGACTGGAAGTTGCGGTGGAAGGCCCTGTTGTGACCAATCATGCCGACATCGGCATTGCTGCTGCACTAAACGGGCTCGGCATCGCCTATCACTTTGAGCGGGACGGCGTGGCTGAGCTTCTGGCGCAGGGCCTGCTGGTTCAGGTCCTCGCGGACTGGTCTATTTCCCGACCAGGACTGTTCCTCTACTATCCGAGCAGACAACATAGACCGGCCTTGCTCGGTGCATTCCTCGACTGCCTATTGGATAGAAAACCCTTCGATCAGCTTTAAACTCCGGCTATTTAATGACTGCTCTGCGACGTCTCTCAAACGCTTTAATCCAAACCATGTTTAACATTCAACCACAATAGTGCTGAAGGTAAGGTCTTGCGATGACCATTCATCTGTGTGTTAGCTCTTTGCAACCCATCAAAAAAGATCATAATCAACTACTCGCACCAAAATTAGGGCGCGAGCTTGCCGGGTGGGTACAGGACTTGCACCTCCAAGTCACCAGTTTGACTGCCTCAGTCAATCTGATTGCGCTTACGAGCAACGCGCCATGCATGGCGCACTAATAGAAAAGCCCCGATAGACGGGGCTTGATGTTTGTTTAATCAGTCTGGTTTAATCGAATACTCAGAAATCTACTGATAGGCCTGCATTAACTGAACGACCTGCTCCACGCATGGTTGAAGGTGCAACCCCCGTCATCATATTGGCTGAAGCGTATTCCAGACCGCCCAATGGCAACCTGTACATCCGGTCGAACAAGTTGTCTATGCCTGCATCCAAAAGTATTGTGGTCGTAAGGTCAAAACTGCTTCTGAAGTTGACCAATGCATAACCAGCGGTATGCTGTACAGCCCGCAGAGCGCAGACCCGGTAATTTTTATCAACCAGAACAGCTTCGAGCCTGCTACTCCAAACACCATAGGCATGATCAAGCGCGATGCGAGCATTTAGTGGCATGATGTTGTACAGATTATCGCCGCCGTCCGCTTTGGCTTTCACGTACGCCAGGCTGGCACGCAGTGCCCAGTGACCACCCAGCTGGCCCAAAGCTTTGCTGCTGGCGATATCCATACCATAGAGCCTGGCATCTTCGTTGGCAAAACGCAGCGACTGACGACCAACCAACATGCTCATATTGTATGGGTTAGCGTCTGTATTCGGCACTACGTTAATGTAATCCTGCACCAGGGTATAAAATGGAGTGACCTTCAACTGCCAATCATTACCGGCAGTATCATGCCAATCTGCGCTTACACGCAGGCTGTACGCCACTTCAGGTTCCAGATCGATATTACCAACGTAGGAGTTCAGGTCACCAAACCAGTTGTTCATCAGACCCGCCATCATGGCCTCATTCGACCAGGTGTAGCGCTCATGCAGGTTGGGAGAGCGGGTTTTACGAGACAAGCCTATATCGTAACTTTGGCTGGCGCTTAGTGTATAACGGGCAGAGGCGGTCAGGTCCAGATTTAGATCGTCACGTTGATGATCTTTGGCGTTAAAAGCGTCGGCATCTGTTTTGTAGGTGGAATCCTCGTATGGCGTCGAGCCCATCATACCGCCATAGCTACCATCTGCTGCGCTGTGGTAGCCCGCAACATCGCCAGTGTCCATCCGTACCTGCTCAATACGGGCGCCCAGCTGGGTTAATAATTTGTCGTTGATGCGATGGTCCACTTCTGAGAAGAAGGCAAAACGGCTTCTTTTACCATCACGAATATTCCAGAAATCGTGCGGCCCCATAAAGCTATTTTCTAAGGCTGGCCACCAGTCATCCAGACTGTAACGATGGAACTCGTGACCCAGTCGCACTGTGCTGTCTTCAGTTAAAGATGAAGTAGCAACAACGGAGTAGCCCAGATCGACGGCATCTGTGTCCATCGGCATCTGCCCGCCCTTCTCCGGCAGAATATCCATTTTATGCCTTACGCCCTGACGATAAGCTCTGGCGTCAAGCAGACCCCAGCTGAAATCTCCGGCATAGGCGGCGTTAAATGACAGACTTTTGTTGTACGTCATATCCATAGCCTGGTTTGGAAATCCTTGTACCGGAATATCCTGCCAGCCTATATCAAGCGAAAACAGGTCATCATTTTGTTTCATCGCCAGTTTAACGGAGTTATTGCGCACCTTATAACGGCTCGCGCCTACCACTTTGCCATCACCGTCTTCATAGTTTCCGGCATCTACAGTGTTCCCTGTATAGGTCAGATTGAAGTTTTCGGAGGCCATGGTTGCCCGGGCATTCACGCCTTTCACATCGCCATTACCACGGTAATAGGCACTCAGGTTACCGTTAGTTTTTACCCCTTCTCCCGCTTTAGCAAACTCTGGCGCAGCTGAAACCACATTGATTGTGCCGCCAATACTGTCGCCCCCCTGACTTACAGGGACAACTCCAGCGTAGACATTGATCTGACTCAGTGCTGCTGGAGCTATATAGGAAAGCGCAGGATTCATATGATTGGGGCAAGCTGAGGTGATCGTCATGCCATCGACAGAAATTTTCAGACGATCATCTGCTAAACCATTGATCACAGGCAAACTGGATACGCCTCCGCCGGTATAAAAACTCAAACCTGGCGTTCCTTCCAGCAGCTTCGCCGTATCATCGCTGGCAAACTGCCGTGTTTTTTTCGCGTCGCCACTGATTTCCTCGCCAAAAACGACCTGCTCGATCGCAGAGGCTTTCACTTCTATTGCAGGCAGCACCACTGCAGACTCTTGCGACTGTACTGTCACAGCATTGGCTGAAAAGGCAGTGATCAAGGCTAAAGCAAGGGGGGATAAAGACAGAACTATGGTTCTGCCCGCACTGTATTCTGGTCTCATTTGGGCCTCAGATAAGGAAAGAATCGACATGAAAAGAAATGGAGGCGCAATTATAAGCAGAGCTCAGGTCATGTGTTGTGCGGCATATTGTCGCACTGGAAAAGTGCCAGTTAGAAAAGAGACAGACTTTAGATAACCTCTGCAGACAGTTTCTCAATAACTACCGGCTAGGCAATGGGAGATATTTCGCCATTTTACAGGCTCGTAAGAGTAATACCTGCCTGGCCATTGCAGCTATTTTTTTAACCCAAAGTTAAAGGGTTGCAGCGCAACAACTCGCACAGGTAGCCCATCACGTAATGGTGCAGTGCATTGCCAGTCGTTAACCGCAGAGAGTGCAGCATTATCTAAACGCGCGAAGCCACTGGATTGCTCGAGCTGCGAACTTTCTACCCGTCCATTAAGGTTCAACAGCACTCTAATCACCACAGTACCAGTTTCCCGAAACCGCTTGGATCTTTCTGGATAGGCTGGAGACGGCCTGTTACTGCAGATAACGGCCAGTTCGGATGATAACTCGACTGGTCCTACAGGCAAAGGCATGGGGATGGGCGCAACTTCGGCGGAGGGTATGGTTAACTTTTGCTCAACCTGCTGCGATACCTTGACCTGAGTAGCTGGCGTCATGACTTTATGTGGACTTCTGCTGAGAGGAGAAGTGGCAATAGGAGGTGTAACTACAGGATCGACTTTTGCTTGGGGCACAGCTTTTGGTTTTTCGGGTGATGGAGAAGGCGCTTGCTGTTTTATATCCGACGGCTGTGTCTTTTCTGGTGAAGGCAGAGCAATCAATTTCACAGATACTGTCGCGGAAACTTTTGGCTCTATAGATAGCCTGTGTAGTGACAACCCCCACAGTATGGCTATGTGCACTATTAATGCGATAAAAGCTGCAATGATTTGATCAGCTGAAAATCTGCACCAATCAGGGATCATAGCGGAAGGCCCCAACACAACAATTCTCTCATATATAAAACTGTATCCTTCTGCATTTGACAAAGCTGATGAACTAAGGCGAATTGAATGCAGAAAAAGCCTTAACGGATCAGTACTGGTTTTCCTTGTTGACTCTTTCGCAAGCGCATGGGCAAGGTCTGGTACTATAACTAATCCAAATAAAAAGTGGCACGAAAAGTCTGAACAATACCTTAGGCAGCATGATCCACAACCTCATCAGCTTATGGTTCAAATTAGGACTGAGCAAATTAGCTCAGCGAGCTACCTAAGTTCGTTAGATTGTAATTCGAGACAGACGGGCACAAAGACCCGCCCAACATTTACCTAAAGATCCACACCCAACCAAGCCTGATGCATAGCTTTTTGCTGACGGCTTGGTTTAGGCATCGGTACCACTTTACCAGCTCCTTTGGCCTGATCAGCCAACAACAGCGGCTGATGCTGTAAACGGCCCTGGCGGAAGTAACTGATTTGCACTTTGTCGCCTGCTTTGAAATCTTTTAAGCGCTCAGCCAAATCGGCTTTTAGTTGTAAACCGTTAACTGCCACTATCAAATCTTCAGAGGTAAAACCAGCCTTCCAGGCCGGACTGTCACGTTCTACCTTTTTAACCAGTGCAAAACCTGCTTTGTTTTCAGCTGTGACTCCAGAGAAAATTTCGCGATCTTTGTCTTGTTGCCACTGCAAACCAAAACTGGCTAACAACTTTTCGATTTCAAAGTTCAGCGGTTTTTCAATTTGCTGCTGCCACCATAGGTTTTGGTCTTCGCCTGTCAGTTCTGAGGCTATAGCAATCACGTCTTTAGCAGTAAAAGCTGTGGTTTTGCCAAAACGCTGATAGAGCTGGTTATGCAGTTCGCGGTAGCTGGCTTTACGGCCCGACTGTTTTAATATCAGTTCGTCCATCAGCCAACTGGCGATATAACCTTCAGTGTAAATATTCACACCAAAATTAGCACCATGATCGCCACCTAAACTTATCCAGCTGTCATAACTGCTTTCGGATACCGACTGCACTAAACGGCCCGGTGTATGTACGAACTTCTCCAGCCGTTTTGCCAGATCTTTGTAAAACTCTTCTTTGGTCATTAAACCAGCTCTTAATAACAGCTGGTTCTGGAAATAACTGGTGGCCCCTTCAGAAATCCACAACAACTTGCTGTAGTTCGGATTCAGATAGTCATAAGGTACTAGTTCGGCAGGACGGTAGGCTTTTACATTCCAGGTATGCACCAGCTCATGTGAAGCCGTGCTTAAAAACGCCAGATAGTCTTCTCTTTTGCCGAAGCTGAATCTGTCTCTTTGGATCACTGTAGAATTCAGATGTTCAGTGGCCCCACGGGCACCATCTGTGGCATGCACAATAAAGACATAACGCTGATAAGGATAACCCTGCCAGATAGCATCGGTTTGTTGCACCAGCTTTTCTAAGTCTTTTTGCATCTGGCCAGCGTTGTAGTTACCTTCGCCCCAAATCACCAGCTCATAATCACGGCCACCGGCGCTAAAAGTTAAATGCTGATTTATACCGGTTTCAATTGGAGAATCCGCCAACACATCGTAATTAGCTGCAACAAACTGATGTTCATTATCTCCTTTTGCCATACCTGAATACGAGCGCCAGCCCTTTGGAACGTGCAACTGCACTTTTACCGCTTCAGATTTTTGCTGATGACTGAACATCAAAAAGGCACTGGAGTTGATATAAGCATGGGTTTCATCAATATGGCGGGTACGTTCCCCAAGTTCATTGGCGTAGACAGTATATTGCACTGTGACTTTACCAGTGCTTACAGGCTCTAATGTCCAGCTGCTTTTTTCCGTCTTTTGCCAGCGGATGGCTTTACCTTCCGCATCGACAGCACTAAAACCTGTGACGCCTTTGGCTAAGTCCAGGATCTGATATTTGCCACTGCGCCAGGCTGGCAGCATCAGAGTCAGAGGTTTTGTTTCAGTCACCTGAAACTCAGCACGAATTTGTGCCAGATGATGCTCTGGTTCAGTGATACTGATCTGGTAGTTCACCTCCGCCCAGCTGGACGCCGACCCGCTTATTATGATCAACGCAAAAAAAACTTTCAGAAATCTCACGCCATTACCTCCAAAACCAAAAATGAAAAACAACCATAATTTCAAACAAATAGCGAACAAAACTCTGTAAGCAGTTAAATTTAAGCGATCAAATTTCTGTAACTCATTTCGTACTATTACATTTTAACTTTTACTTTCCGATCAAATTCTGTTCTAATGCATAGCGTCCTGACAGGGACAATCTTATTAACTTCAGACTCTAAGTGAACAAAGATGAACTATCTGACCTCTGCTGAAGAACAAAGCTGGTTACCTTACTATTTAACCAAAAAGTAACCACAAAAAAATACCCTACACAATTGCTGATTTGAAGCGGACTTTTTAGTCCGCTTTTTTCATTTCGTACCAGATTCTGCTGTCGCTTTTATCATTATTACAGATATACTTAGGCCAAACCGAGCGGGTTTTGTACCTGGGGAATTATTCTGGTGACCGAGCAGCAAAGTGATGTAAAACAACAGCTGGCAAATGCAGTTAAAGCACGTAAACAGCTGGAAGATACCTACGAAAGTCAGTTTAAAATCTTGTCTCAATTTGTCTCCAGACTGTCCCTGGCTTGCAAAGGTATAGATATAGAGCTCGACAATAAGCTGGCTCGTTTGCGTCAGGAGTTCGCCAAAGGTACAGATCTGGAAAAGATCCTGCCTTTAGTTGAGAGCTCTGTTGAAACATTAAAAACTCTCGAATCACGCCAGCAATCTGAACTGAAGAAAGCACAAAGCACTTTAACTGATGCGGGTAAATTGCTGCAAAAGCAACGTGGTTTGCCAGACCAGCTCAGACGCGATTTACGTGATCTGCTGAATAAAGTTGAAGAGCCCTCATCAACTGTGCAGGAATTTTTACCTCACATTACCCACTTAACAGAGTTGTATCAGTCGGCTTTAGCCACCAAACAACAAAGCGAACAGGACAATTCAACTGATGCTCAAAAGTATCAGGTGATCTGCAGGCAAATTTCGATAGAGCTGACCAACCTTTTAAGTGAACTGGCCTTTGAAGGTAAATATGGTCAGGACATAGAAAAAATCCGCTCAACTTTATTGTCCAACGTTATTATTGAAGCCCTGCTGGAATCCTGTTTACGGACCATTGAGATTATTATTGCTTCAGTAACGGACGAACGTCAGTCGGCACAACATTTCCTGCTGAAACTCAATGAAGCCCTGACCGGCGTGCAGCAAGCTGTTGTTTCTTCGCTGAGTACTTCAAACAGTATTAAAGAAAAAATGCTGCTGCTAAACCAGCAAATAGAGCAGCAAATTGCCAATTTAACGGCAGATACCAAATCTGCGACTTCGCTTGAACAGTTACAGTCTTTGGTCAGCACTAAACTTGGTGCTATCACTAACTCTTTACGGGAAAAAGAGCAGTTAGAAAAAGACGAGCGCGAATTAATGCTGACAACATTGCGCCATATGGAATCCCGTCTGGCCGATTTAGAGCAGGAAGCACTGCAATTTAAAAAACGTCTGGCTGAGCAAAAATTCAGAAGTTTGCAGGATGCTTTAACTGAACTGCCAAACAGGGCTGCTTTTGATGAGCGCTTTGAACTGGAAATCCGCCGCGCTCAGCGTTATGGCAAACCCTTGGCTATAGCTTTGGCGGATGTGGATCACTTTAAACAAATCAACGACAACTATGGCCACAGTGCCGGAGATAAAACCTTAAAGGTGATAGCTCAGGCGCTTAAACAAAGCTTACGTGAAACCGACTTTATTGCCCGTTACGGTGGCGAAGAATTTATTATTTTGTTCCCGGAAACTCATTTAGCTGAACTTAAACAACCTCTGAATACTCTCAGGGAGAGGATCAAAAAAATTCCTTTTAAATTCAAAGATCAAAACGTTCCCATTTCAATTTCTTTTGGTGCGACAGAACTTAAAAGCTCAGACAATAACAGAGCAGCTTTTGACCGTGCAGACGAAGCTTTATATGAAGCTAAACGTGCAGGCAGGGATTTAGTCGTACTGAAAAGCTAAGTAACCTGAACTGGGATACACTGCTTGAATAAATTGGTTTATCTCTCTGACTTCTAGGGGTAAATATAGAGTATTCGACACTCATTATCCCGAGTTCAGGTTAAGTAACGGCACAAGGCCGGGTCATAAGGAAGTAATCTATGCATGTACAACTGAATCCTCTGGGCGCTATGGCGCTTTTATCTCAACTTGAAGTTGACCGCCTGAAAAATAACACCAGCACTGACGCTTTTACCTTGTTTCGCAATTGTTGCCTTGCAGTACTGAACGTAGGCAGTCACACCGACAGTTCCAGTGAAATTTATGACCAGTTTAAAGACTTTGATGTGAATTTATTGGCCCGTGAACGTGGCATCAAAATTGAGCTGTTTAATCCACCTGAAAGTGCTTTTGTTGACGGTCAGATCATCCGTGGTATTCATGAGCATTTATTTGCAGTGCTGCGTGACATTCTGTTTTTCCATACACAGTTGACTCATGCGAACAGGTTAGATTTACAAAAAAGTGATCATATTACTCACACTGTGTATGACATTTTGCGTAATGCCCGCGTCATAGATTCAGCCGTAGAGCCTAATATGATTGTCTGCTGGGGTGGTCATTCTATTAATGAAACAGAATACAAATACACCAAAGAAGTAGGTTATCAGTTGGGTTTACGTGGCCTGGATATCTGCACTGGTTGTGGCCCGGGTGCAATGAAAGGCCCCATGAAAGGCGCAACCATTGGCCATGCCAAACAACGTAATACTAAAGGCCGGTATTTAGGTTTAACTGAGCCAAGTATTATTGCGGCTGAGCCACCAAACCCTATAGTCAACGAGCTGGTGATCCTGCCTGATATCGAAAAACGGCTGGAAGCTTTTATCCGTGTAGCCCACGGCATTATTATTTTCCCTGGTGGTGCCGGCACAGCAGAAGAGTTGCTGTATTTACTGGGCATTATGCTGCACGAAAAAAACAAAGATCAGAAGCTGCCGGTGATCCTGACCGGACCACAACAAAGTGCGGCTTATTTTGCTGAACTGGCCAGTTTTATCGAACAGACTTTAGGTAAAGAAGCGCTGGATTTAATTGAGATCATCATAGATGACCCAGCCGAAGTAGCCCGTCGTTTAAAACAAGGTTGTGCCGAAGTACGGCAATACCGCAAGAGCTGTGGTGATGCTTATCACTTTAACTGGACTTTACATATAGACCCTGACTTCCAGCATCCTTTTGCTCCTACTCACCAGAATATGGCGTCTTTGGATCTGCATCTGGAACAGGATAAAGCCAAATTGGCAGCTCACCTGCGTCGGGCTTTTTCCGGCATAGTGGCAGGTAACGTTAAAGACGAAGGGATCAGAGCCATTAAACAACATGGGCCATTTAAGCTGTCAGGCGAGCCGGCATTAATGAGCCTGATGGATAAACTGCTGCAGGCTTTTGTTGCTCAGGGCAGGATGAAATTGCCAGGTTCAAAATATGAGCCTTGTTATCAAATTCTGAACTGATATGGCGCATTTGTTATTACTCGACGGGCTAAACTTAGTCCGTCGTTTATACGCTGCACAGGAAAGACCTTTTCATAACTCCCCTGCTCCCTACAGTGAAGCCACAGGCCAGCAACTGCTGCACAATACAGCAGAGCAGCTACAGCAAATTGCGCTCAAACTGACCCGGCAATTTAAGCCAAGCCATGCTTTGGCTGTATTTGAAGCTACTCACCTGAACTGGCGCACCAAACTCTATCCGGCATACAAAGCAGACAGATTGCCTATGCCTGAGCATCTGCAAATCGCCTTGCCTGTGCTGAAGCAAAAACTATCTGATATAGGCATCCAGAGCTTTCAACTGCCGGATCAGGAAGCAGATGATGTAATTGCAAGCTTAGCCATGACAATGCGTCAGCACCAGCAGCAGGTGACTATAGTCTCAACAGATAAAGGCTATTTACCTTTATTGGCTGAAGGTGTGACAGTGTATGACCACTTTAACCGTCAGCAACACAGCAATGAGACAGTGCAGCAGAAGTTTGGCGTGTTACCAGAGCAGTTAGTCCGATATTGGAGCCTGGTAGGAGATAAAACGAATAACATTAGTGGTCTGGCAGGTATAGGGCCAAAAACGGCTACCGAACTGTTAAAACTGGGGCCTGATATTAAAACTGCTCTGGCACATCCGGATTGTCCGGCCAAACTAAAAGAGAAAATTATGACGTCCCGTGCACAACTGCAGTTGTTTATGCAGATCTTAACTCTGAAAACTGATTTACAGCTGGGGCTGAATTTACAGCAAGTACGTTTTACAACATTCTGAGGCTGATGATGAAAGTAAAAACCATAGCCTTCTTACTGGCAGGATTGCTACTGTATGTGGGCTTAACCTGCATGACATTGCTGTTTTACAAAGATGATCCTGAGCAAATGAACTGGCAGGACAGAGAAGCTTTTAACACTAAATATATTTATAAACTGGATTTAACCAAAGCCATCAGCAGAGATCAGGTGATTGACTATTTGGGTGGGCCAGACATTACCGAAGCAAAAAACCAACAGCAGCAAATTTATCAGGTACTGTATTACCGCACTCACAGAACAAAAACTGACGGTATCACCACCCGCGATGAATGCACTGCTATTTTATTTAAAAATCAGCAGCTGATAGCTATAGGCGAAACCGCAGTAGAACAATACAACCAATTGGATTGAAATGGCGACTTTGGCATCTTTGACGGAGCTTTATCAGGACTGCGGCGTTTTTTATACGAAAAAACAGCAGCTTTCCGCAGCAGAGCAACTGGTACTGCTACAACAAATCTGTCAACAGACAGCGCAATTGGCCTGTAAAACGCCTTTTTTGCTGATTTCCCAACTCTCTCTGACGCCAGATACAGGTCTGATTGCCAGTAAACTTTTTTTCAAACAAGCCGCCTTAGTAACAGCTATTGCTATGGCGGGACGCTGGCCCGAAGACTTGTTGGTTCAACTGTTCAAATGTTGCCTGTTGCAACCTCTTGCTGTAACCCACTTATTGGAAAAATCAGCGAAAGCTGAAGAGCTCAGTGCAGCTGAGCAGCAACAACTGAAGTTTCCTGCAATAGCGACCATCAAACAACATCAAGAGCTGACAGGGAAAGCCGGAGCGCTCAACCTGCTGAGCCAGTGTTATGCAAAAAACAGAGGTTTAACTGTCTGGCAAAGCCCTTATTTCAGTCAACTGCTCAGTTTTTGCTGGCAAGTAACACGACTGATGTTACCTGGCGCGGGCAAATTAGTAGCGCTGGAGAAAATAGCTGTTGTGCTGCTGCCTCAGGCGACAAGCACAGAGCAGCAGTTCTGGCAGGCTCTGTCTTGTTTAAATAGCAGTAGTTACAGCACTGGACGTTTTATCAGGGACTCAGATGCTAACCTTGCTCTGCTGCTTTGTGAAATGAATACAGATGAGCACATGCAGTTGTTGGTGCAGCCTTATGACAAAAGCACAAAACAACTGCTCTCCCCTATTGTTGCAAAGGCCGGGGACTGGCAGTTATTAAATCCAAGACAATACAGTCAGGACAACTGGTTGTCAGGCTGGCAACAAGACAAC
>CBIMJC010000034.1:0-19699 GCA_966244125.1 uncultured Rheinheimera sp. | reverse complement strand
CACTCTGGTATGAGTCTCCAGCCAAAGATATTCACAGAAGGCCTTTGGATAGGATAGGCGCCGAAGTCGCCAAAGCCACCAGCGTAGTGCGTTATTTACCTGGTAGTCAGTTTGCGTCACATCAGCACGGCGGTGGCGAAGAAATTCTGGTGCTTGAAGGTACTTTTTCAGATGAATACGGCGACTACCCGGCTGGTACTTACTTACGTAACCCACCCGGCACTTCACACGCACCTTTTTCCACAGAGGGTTGTTTATTGCTGGTGAAACTCTGGCAATTCAGCCAAGGCGACACAGAGCAGCTTTGTATCAGACCAGAACAACAACACTGGTTGCCAGGTTTAGTGCCTGGCCTGCAGGTTTTGCCTTTGCATCAGTTTGATGGCATCAACACAGCGTTAGTGCGCTGGGCAGCCAACACCAGATTCCAGCCTCATCTGCATGCAGGGGGTGAAGAAATTTATGTACTCGAAGGTGTGTTTCAGGACGAATTTGGTAGCTATCCAAAAGGCAGTTGGTTACGTAGTCCACGCTGGAGCAAACACCAGCCTTTTACTGGCAGCGAAGGCGCACTGATTTACGTTAAAGTCGGGCATTTGGGCGCTGAGCTGTTGGGCGATCAACTCAACACCCAGGGTTAAAACCTTAATTCAACACTGCCACTAAATCTGAACGGATAAAGTCGGACAACACAGGTTGATGCTCACGGGCCCACAGACTCATAGCACGGCCATCTCCTGTGGTCACTTGTTCAATAAAGGCACTGGATAAGGCTTGAGTAGCCGCTTTGATCACTTGTTGCTGCGGAGCAGTGTCTGAATCACGGCGCCAGCCTGAAAAAATATTGTGACTGCCGGAACTGAATACTGCTAACACTTTGTAACTGCTGGCCATAGCGTAATACAGTTCAAATCTGTCTTGCGGCGCCGAATAATAACCCGGCACTTTTATCTCATCTTCAGTAGTAGTGATGTGCAGGGTCGGAATAGTGACATCAGCTAACACCTGATCCAGCGGTTGATCATTATAAAAAGGTGGGGCTGAAATTAAGATAGCGGCTTTGATCCTGCCATCTTTCAGACTGACTAACTTGCCGTCCTGCTCTACCTGCGCGCCACTTAACAACATAGAAGTGTTAGCGCCATAAGAATGGCCAGCCATCATAATATTGTGCTGGTCAAAATCTGAGGCGTATTGTGACGCTAAGATCTGATCCAGTGCAAACTTCACGTCCTGCACTCTGGCCAATGCTTCGGTTTCATCTGCTGCGTCCATTAAACGGAAAGGCAATAACAGCCTGTTGCCACGCCACACTTTGCGATCACTGCCGTCATGTTGCACATGCAAACTGGCATAACCCTGGCTGGCCCAGTACTGGCCCAGATAAGAATAGCGCTCTTTTGAGCCACCTAAACCATGAGAAAACACTACTAAGGCTTTGGCTTTTTGCTGATGAGCAGGTTTAAACAATAAGGCCGGCACCACGCGGCTTCTGCTTTGATCAACCCAGTCAAAACTGACTTCTTCAATAGTCGCAGATAAACTTTGTGCTACTGCAGTGGAATGCTGCACTGAAGGTAAATTTAATTGCTGCTGCCAAACCACAGAGTTGATTGATTGCTGATGTGAACAGCCACTCAGGGTCAATACCAAAGCACCTAACAGTGTGGCGACGCCTAAAGCTTTGATCGTAGTCTTGGTTCGCATAAAAAGTCCTCTTCAATGAAAACTGGCCTGAAGAACCACTGAATACGGCAGAAGTGGCTAAAGGTCTGGTTGCACTACTTAATAGGGTTTATACCTCAGTTCAGGCTGCAAGTATCTGCGCCTGCTGCTCAAATAAAAAGCAATAAAAATTGATGAGGCTCTTCAATAAATTCGAACAGAGTTGCACAGGTGAAAAATAAACCACACCAGGATCAGCTGAAGCTATTGGCAAACGACAAGCCAAAGAGCCCCCGGGCGCATAGCAAACCTATGTGATAGGAACTATATGACAGAGTCAACCTGGTGCCAGCTTCAGATATGCAGGGTATAAATTTATCAATTATCCCGTTGCATCTGATAGCTGGCCAGCTAAGGTTAATTCAGATGCCTTCTGTTTGAGCTGTTATGACCTTCAGACAAAACCCTTTGTTCAAAACTTTATTTTTTCCGGTCTTAAGCGTTTTGCTGTTATTCGCTTTAGTGTTATTTCATTTACTGCCACAGCAGGTACTGAAGCCAGTAAATAGCCTGTATTATCTGCCGGTAACCAAACAAACCTCTGAGTTACAGCAGGTACTGCATAAACCCACTGAACAGTGGCAACTCCTGCCCAGCACCACAGCCAGTCTTGGCTATCAGCAACAGGATTTCTGGTATAAAACCCGGCTGAATGCCAGTCAGACTGAAAGCGCCTTGTCGGTACAAGCACCTTTTCTCGACAAGCTCGGGCTTTATGTACTGGATAACCAACTACGGCTGTTACAAAGCCACCAGCTTGGTGATCAACAGTTATACAAACTACGGCCTTTGCCGACTTTAAATTTTGTGATCCTGTTACCAGCCAGCACAGAAGATTTATGGCTTTATGCCAAAGTCAGTAATCAGGGTGCAAATATGCTGCCACTGCAGCGCAGCAGCATAGTGGCCATGGAGCAAGAGGAACACCTCGCCGTATTTATCCATAGTTTATTCAGCGGTATTTTTTTATGCCTGATCGCACTCTCAGCCGGTTTTTATCTGATTTACCGCGAAGGCTATTTTTTAGCCTTCTCCGGTATGTTTTTAACAGTGGTGTTAATTCAGCTGGAAATTAATGGTTTGTTATTTGCGTATGTCTGGCCTGAACACCCCAGTTACAATCTGGTGATTGAATACGGGGCAGTATGTGGCTCCTTATTCGCATCAGCTTTTATCTTGTCTTTTTATCAGAATACCGACAGGCCCAAATGGTTGATGTGGCCCTTTCAGCTGATCTGTATTTTTGTACTGATGTTGATAGTCGCCAGCCCCTGGCTTGGTTCTTACTGGCTAAAAAAGACAGGAGTTGAACTGGCAGCCCTGACTGGCAGCCTGATGTTGCTGGCCAGTTTCTGGCTGTTGCATAAACGTCAGGCCAATGCCCTGTTTTTTTCTCTGGCTTTATTGACCATGCTGACGGGCGTAGCTGTGATGATTTTGCGCAGCAAAGGTTATCTGCCTGCTGTGCTTTTGACCAACTCGGCTATGGAAATAGGCAACGCCTTATCCGCCTTGTTTTTTGTCTTTGCTATGCTGCAAAACATGCATCTGGAAAAAAATAAAAAAATTGCGTTTCAGCAACAAATTCTCGATCAGCAACAACACATTCAGCAGATGCAGCAAAAAGCTCTGCAACATGCGTTGACCGAACCCATACCGGATCTGCCAAATAAAACGGCCCTACTCCAGCGCCTTGCTCAGCTGGATGCACAAAAAGACAGCGACTTTTATCTGGTGATGATTGAACATCAGCGGTTCCGGCAAATTGAACGGGCTTTGGGAGTGGATGAGGCCAACCAGACCATAGCAGGTTTTAGTAAACTGCTGAAACGTTGGGGCGAACAACAACGCCAGACGCAAGCTCAGTATCCGGCTCTGTTTGCACTGGAGCGCGACACTTATGCGGTGCTGATTGCGCCAACGGATTTTCGTTCTCAGTTTGAGCAATTGCGCCATCAATTAGATGCTCTGCTCAAAGTCAACAAACTACAGCTGGACCTTGGCACTGTTTACAGTTCAGTGCATTATCCAGCCGATTGTGCCAAAGCTGCAGATACGTTGGATTTAGCTTTAGCGGCCATAGAACATGCCGACAGAGCCGGTGATTACCTGCCGTACGAGCCTTTGTATCTGGAGCAGAATCTCGAACATATTCACTTATTGTCTGAACTGAATGTTGCGCTGCAGGACGATCTGCTGGAGCTTTATGTGCAGCCCATTTTGGATATGAAACAGCAAAAAATTCATGCTGCAGAGTTACTGATCCGCTGGTATCACCCGAAACTGGGTCAAATCTCCCCTACTGATTTTGTTCCTCTGGCCGAACAAACCGGCATGATCAGTCAGGTCACAGAGTGGGTATTAAATAAAACCTTGCTGTTGCAAAAACAACTGGCAGATGCAGGCGCTAATCTTAGGTTGTCTATGAATATATCGCCGCTGGATTTGCGTAATGCCGCCTTGATATCCCGTGTGATAGAGGCGGTAAAAAGTACCAGTTACTCGACTGTACCACTGCAACTGGAGCTGACAGAAACGGCTTTTGTTGATCTGGTGAAAGACTCAGAACAAGCGCTGAAATTGCTGGAACGCTCCAATATCCGTATTTCGCTGGACGATTTTGGCGTAGGACAATCTTCTTTAGCCCGTTTGCAGGCTTTGCCTTTGGGTGAGCTGAAAATTGACCGGGATTTGCTTTGTCAGGCATTACGGCTTAATGACGATACCGTATTAAGATACGCCGTAATGCTCGGCAAGTCTTTACAGCTTTATACGGTGATCGAAGGGGTTGAAACCGTTAAGGAGCTGGAATTTGTCCGGCGTTTAGGCGCAGATGCAGTACAAGGCTATTTACTTGCCAAACCTATGCCTTTTGCCAGATTCAGTCAGTGGCTGGCTGAGTTTGAGCAACAAGGATTCAGATTAAGCTAAAACCCCCGATATCATTCAGGCCGTTTTACTTTTCACCAGTAAAAAACCAACGCTGGCAGAGCTTATTAATACACTTTGTCCTGCATCTATTGTTGTTGCCATGTCTGTTGGATCTAAACGCACCCGCCATTCCAGACCACAAAACTGAATATGGCTGTCACTGTCTTTATGAACCTGTTCTGTCAGCACCAGCTCTGTACCGACAAAATCTGAAATCGCGCTGTCTTCCTGCAAACGCACTCCGGTTTTTTGCAGTTTACGTAAAGGTTTCCACAACAACACAGCAGACAATGCCGTCAGCATAGCCAGACTGAGCAGCACCAGACTGGTGTCTTGCGGCAACCAGCCAAACCAGATCAAAGCTGCGCTGATAAAAGCCCCTATAGCTAAAGCCAGCAGCACCTCCAGTACACCAGGAATAGCAAAAGGTAACAAAGCCAGACATAACAAGGCTAATAACAATAAGCCAGATAACAGATTCAGCTCCATCAAGTCTCCTTAGGATAAAGTTCCTGATTTTTGAATAGCCGCCACTACACCCAAAGCTTCGGCAACTGTATTACCAGCCGACGATTTATCGTTATCCATTAATACCACTGTCGACTCGCGGGCTATGGCTTTTTTCGCCGCTATAGCTTCTGTCGCTAAATCAAGCAATACAGCGGCCTGCCCTTCAGTAGTGGCAGCAGCCTGACCTATCATGGTCAGCGCTTTGGCTTTGGCTTCGGCCACCAGCTCAATGGAACGGGCTTCACCTTCAGCTTTGAGCACCTGCTGCTCACGCTCAGCTTCCGCAGCTAAGACTGTGGCTTGTTTATCCCCTTCGGCTATATTGATGGCGGCCTGACGTTTACCTTCTGAGTCCAGAATTGACGCGCGTTTTTCCCGCTCGGCCCGCATCTGTTTTTCCATTGCATCTAATACTGAAGCAGGCGGATTAATATCTTTAATTTCATAACGCATCACCTGCACACCCCAGGCGGCAGAAGCCTGATTAATAGCATGGATAATTTTGACGTTCAGGCTGTCGCGCTCCTCAAAGGTTTTGTCTAAATCCAGCTTACCAATTTCAGAACGCATCGAGGTTTGTGCCAGCTGGATCACCGCATAGACATAGTTATCAATGCCATACGAGGCTTTGTAAGGTTCCATCACTTTGATATACAACACACCGTCTATCGTCAGGCTGATATTGTCTTTGGTAATAGCCGACTGGCTTGGGATATCGATGGCACTTTCTTTCAGCGATACTTTGTAGGCAATACGGTCAATAAAAGGGATAACAAATTGCAGGCCTGCAGTTTGGGTGTTGTAGTACTTGCCGAGTCGTTCCACTATATAGGTCATATTTTGTGGCACTATCACCACAGTTTTGCCAATCAGGATCAGCACAGCTAACACCAGCGCCGCCGTAACTATTAAATTCGTTTCGATCATCACTTATCCTTAAGCCGAAAAAATTGTCTTCCCTGACAGCTTAACTTAATTACAAAAAAATTAAATATTAAACACCATTTTCTAACAACTATTGTTGTTTTCCCAATAGAAACCGCAGTGGATGTTCCAGCCTGTTCGCCCAGGCTTGTTCAGAATGATCGGTACCGGGGAAAAACCTGCTTTGCCACTGCCCCTCCGGCCAGCCTTGTTGCTGCAGCAGTTGATCCACCTTGTGTTGCCATGGTGGATACCAGGCGTCCAGCGTCTGATCGCCATAATCAAAATACAAACGGCTTCGACTGTCCGGGCTTAGTTTTTGCCGCAGATAAGCTAAAAATTGCTCAGGCACAGGGTTGTCCTGCTGCTGAAAAATACCAGGCCAATGGGTAGATAAACAGGCGGCAGCACCAAACTGATCCGGATACTGCAGCAGAGCATAAAGCGAGATCAGACCGCCCATACTGGAGCCCATCAGCAGGTTGTATTCTTTATTCTGGTGCACGGAAAAATGGCGCTGAATATAAGGTTTCAGCTCTTTGACCAGAAAACTCAGGTACAGATCGGAATACACAGCAGTGGCAAATAATTTTTGCCCCGGACTGCGCTCCAGTTGATACAACTGCTTTTGCTCAACAGCACTCAAGCTGGCAAAAGGCTGTTGCGGAAAATACTCACTGTGCCTTTTATCTCCGGCATTATGAATAGCCACCACAATAAATGGGATCAGCTGGTTTTGTTTCAGCAAGGCAGAACTTACTTCGTCCACCCGCCATTCCTGACCATTCCAGCTATTTTTAGCATCAAACAACATTTGCCCGTCTTGCATATAGAGTACCGCATACTTTTGTTGGCCCTGATCGCTGTAGCCTTCAGGTAACCAGATATCTATAGTGCGTTTACCAATATAGTCAGACTTAAAATCTTTCAGTTGTACCACAGAGCCTGAGCTGACTTGTGGTGTTGCGGCCACCTCTGTTGTAAGACCTAAAGCAAAAATAAAAAACCAGATTGCATACCTCATAGCTGCGCTACCCTGTCATTGTGTTCTTTGTTCTATAGTCTATCGCTGTACTACAGAGCACAAGGCTGAATACGATTGCGGCAAAAAGCCGTGATTCATGGCAAGGGTTGATACAACAGACTTGCAGTTCACTGCTGATCCGGTACATTGTGCAGTCTGAGCTGATAGTAAGGGGTTAGAATGAAGTGGTCTGTTGTGCTGTTGGCTGGCTTGTTGTGTTACTCCCTGATGGCTGTTGCTGAACAGGCCAGTGCAACCCAGGCATTGCTGATCCCTAAACCCCGCTCTGAATTTGATATCAATCACCAGTATTACACCAGTTTATTGGAAAAAGCCCTGACCAAAGCCGCTGCGGGTCGCACAGTACCGGAGCTGAAAACCACTTTTGCCATGGAACAAGGCCGGGCTTTACGCGAGTTAGCCAAAGGCGAATCGCTGGATGTGTTTTGGGTTGGCACAGATCTGGCCAAAGAGCAGGAATTCCGTGCTATTCGTATTCCACTGGAACGTGGTCTGATGGGGTTTCGTAAGTTTATTTTACGCAAAGACTCAGTCGCAAAATTTAACTCAGTCCGAAGCCTGCAACAGTTACAACAGTTAACGGCCTGCCAGGGGGCATTCTGGCCTGATATCGACATTATGCGTCAGTCGGGTTTAAAGGTAGAAGAAGCGCCCGTGTACGAAAACATCTTCAAACAAATAGTCGCCGGGCGTTGTGATTATTTCCCGCGGGGTTTACATGAAGGTGTGATCGAGCTGGAAAAACGCCGCTTTTTGTATCCGGAATTAGTGCGGTACAACAAGCTGATGCTGCATTATCCTTTTGCCGTGTACTTTTTTACCCGTAAAACCAATGAAGCTTTGGCGCTTTGGATTGAACAAGGGCTGGAGCAAATGATTGATGACGGCGAACTGCTGACCCATATGCAGCAACAGGAACTAACCCGCCATGTGTTTCCGCTTAAACACAGCTCGGCAGATCCCTGGATCAGTATTAAAAACCCCTTGTTAAGCCCGGATACACCAGTAAATAACAGCAGATACTGGTTCCAGCCTGAAGAGTTTAAAAGCAGCGACAATTGATATCTGGTCGGATTTCAGTTATTTCTGAACTACGGAACTTCGGGATATATGGTTATGCTGCAAGCTACAGAAATAGCGGATCTTATTTTAAAAGGCTTTCGCCGCCATTTTGGCTTGTTTCAAAAAATCACGGCTTTAGCACAACAGGGTTTTACCCAACGAAACTGGCTGGAACTGCAGCGGATAAGTTCAGAGCGTATTTCTTATTACGACTTGCGGGTCAATGAAACACTAAGCCTGCTGCAACAAAAGCTGACAGGAACTGAGCTGAATGAATGTCTTTGGCAACAGGTAAAACAACAATACCAGCAGTATTTGTTATTTCATCCTCAGGCTGAGCTGGCTGAAACTTTTTATAACTCGGTATTTTGCCGTTTGTACGAACGGCAGTATTTTCATAATCAGAATATTTTTGTCGAATCCACCTTAAGCAAACAACGTTTACCCGCCCCTGTAGCTTCGGTCTATGAAAGCTATTTTCCGGCCCAATATGGCTTAAAACAAAGCATCAGAGCTATTGTCGCCAGTTTTCATCTGCAAGCCCCTTTTGTCGATTTAGAACGGGATATCCGTTTGCTGGTCCGTACTTTTATCAGTCAGTCCAGCCACGGACATTTTCCGGTGCATCTGGTGCGTTTTGATATTTTAAAGTCGCTGTTTTTCCGCAATAAAGCAGCTTATATAGTAGGACGAGTGGTGACACCTGACGGCCAGCAGCCTTTTATTATTCCGCTGCTGCATGATGATGATCGGGGTATTTATATGGATACGCTGATCACAGACCCACAACAAATGACCATCATTTTCGGTTTTTCCCGCGCTTATTTTATGGTGGCCATGACAGTACCTTCGGCTTTGGTGCATTTTCTCAAAGAGCTGTTGCCGCATAAAACCCTGGCCGAATTGTATTCCTCTGTCGGTCTGCATAAACAAGGCAAAACTGAGTTTTACCGTGAGCTGTTAAGCCATTTAGATAAGTCCAGCGATCAGTTTGTTGCAGCGCCTGGTATACGCGGCATGGTGATGATGGTCTTTACCCTGCCCTCTTTTCCTTATGTGTTTAAAGTCATTCGTGACAAGTTTGCGCCAACCAAAGAGTTTGGCCGCGACACAGTGAAAGAGCGTTATCTGCTGGTAAAAAAACACGACAGGGTCGGTCGTATGGCCGATACCATGGAGTATTCAGATGTGGCCCTGCCACGCAGCAGATTCAGCCCTGAATTGCTGCAGGAGTTGCAGCAAAGCATAGCGGGTTCAATGCAGGTTGAAGATGATCTGGTGATTATCAAACACTTGTATATAGAACGCCGTATGCTGCCGCTGAACTTGTATCTGGAGCAGGCCAGCTACGAGCAAAAAGTGAAAATGATGGCCGATTATGGTCAGGCACTAAAAGATATGATTGCCGCCAATATTTTCCCCGGCGATATGCTGCTGAAAAACTTTGGAGTGACCCGCCACGGCCGGGTGATTTTTTATGACTACGACGAAGTGCAGTACCTTTTAGATGTCAATTTCCGTTTTATTCCAAAAACCGACAACTACGACGATATGTTAAGCAATGAGCCCTGGTATTCAGTAGGCCCTGGTGATGTATTTCCCGAGCAAATTACCACTTATGTCACGGCGCAAAACGATATCCGGCAGATGCTGATCCAAAGCCATCCTGAACTGATGGACGCAGCTTACTGGCAGCAAAAGCAACAGCGTATTCGGGATGGCATAGTCGAAGATGTATTTCCTTATCCCCAACAACAGCGTTTTCAGTTTCTGTATCAGGCAGAGTATGCAAAACAGGACGGCTTAAGTACAATGCCGCCGCCTGAGCAGGCATAGGGCCTGGCGGCAATCAAGGATAAATCTTGTGTCTCATATCAATTCAGTGATGGCGCTGCGTGAGCGCGAATTACAAAAAACGGTCCGGGTCTTTAATGCCCGCGGCAGCCGTGTTATTCGCTGTCCTTTGTGTTTATTGCCAGTGCCGGATTGTATTTGTGCCGCTAAACCTCAAGCCTCCAGCCGCAGTGCTTTTTGTTTTGTCATGTATAAAGGCGAGGCGTATAAACCAACCAATACCGGCCGTTTAATTGCCGATGTGGCGCCGGAAAACTTTGCTTTTGTCTGGGACAGAACTCAGCCGGATCCAGAGCTTTTAGCTTTACTGCAAAACCCCAGATACGCTCCTGTTGTAGTCTTTCCACAGCAATATTCTGCGCCAGAGCGTTGTATTGATAGCGTCGACACAAGCGATAAAATTCCGCTTTTTGTTATGCTGGACGGCACCTGGCGTGAAGCGAAAAAGATGTTCAGCAAAAGCCCTTATTTAGACGGCTTTCCTGTACTTGGCATTCAACCGGAAAAAAGCTCTTTGTATCAGTTACGTGAAGCGGCGCATGAGCATCAGCTTTGTACTGCAGAGGTGGGTATAGCAGTGCTGGAACTGGCCGGAGATCTGCAGGCCAGTCAGGATTTAGCGGCTTATTTCACCACCTTCAGGCGCAACTATATTGCCGGTAAACCTCATTTAAACTTTGATCTATAACAGCAGCCAGCCAGGCCCCTGCGTCCAGAGGCAAGTCGTGCCCTGCATCTGCATGGCTCAATAAAGGCGCATAAAGCTGAGTAGCCAAAGCCTGACTACAACGTGGCGATACCAGTTGATCTTTCAAACCTGAGACTACAAAAACAGGACAATCCGGCTTTTGTATCAGCCGAAAGCGGCTGGCGGCCCAGAGCTGGCGCAATGCATTGGCTCTGCTGACCGGATTTTGCATGGCCCAGCTTTGCCACTGTTTTAACAGCTCAGGCTGAACAGGAGATCGGACTGTCATTTGCCAAATCAGCTCTTCACGCTGCAGCGGACCCGCGAGCAGACACAACAGTATTTTCAGGTAATTACGGGGCTGTAATCTTTGCCAGAATGGATTTAAGCCTGCGCTGCTGCTATTGATAAGGGTCACAGATTTGACCTGCTGTGGCATGCTCAGCGCCCAATCCAGCGCCAGCATTCCCCCCATAGAAATAGCCACCAGATGCAAAGCCTGCCCCTGATACAAGGGATAACCTTGTGCCCATTGCTGTTGCAACTGAGCCCGCAGCGCCGGGATAGACGCAGCAGATTGTTGCTGATACAGCTGGCCACAACCCGGTAAATCCAGTGTAAAAACCGGGCGTTGCAGCTTGTCGCTGAGCAAAGACGGAAAGTCCAGCCAATGCCTGCTTTCACGCAATAAACCGCGCAGCAGTAGTACCGGGCTTTGCTCTGTGGCTAATACCATAACTCCATGGCCTCCTGAGTCAGCATCCTTGGGTAAAGTGCGCGTCGCCACTCCTGATGTGAAGCTGTAGCTGCAATCAGAAAATGAAACAAGGTTAAATGAGTGCGCAATACCCGTTTTACCCTGTGTGGTTTGACCGGATGGAATAACCCCAGACTGGACAACAACTGAAAAGGATTTTTCCGCACCCAGTTCCAGGAGCCCATTTCCAGTGTTAAAGGTAAAAACAAATTGCCACTGTGCAGCGACTCGTCATACAGATAATCCCATAAATCGCCGTGACATAAATAATGCAGCGACTGAGGTTCAAACTGATAGGCCTGATGCGGATAGCAATCAAATAACAACTGGCGCAACCTGTACAGCTCAGCCAGATGTGGCAAAGGTTTGCGGCTTTTGGCATAAGGAAACCAGATGCGATCCACCTGACCAAAACCTGAGTGGCAGTCCAGTACCAGACTAAATGGACTTTGAAATAATTTTTTCCGCACCAGTTCAAACAACACCAGGGATTCAGCTTCAGGTTGCTCCGGATTGCCTCTGTACCAGGGTAAACGCGGCGAATACTGCTGGCCTCCCACTAAAAACGCCGCTTTGTCTTCACAATGAACAGGGGCGTTGCGCATCAAATCCACGCCATTACCATTGCTGCGCCTGTGATGGGCCATACCCACAGGATTCACCATAGGCAGAATTAAAACATTCAGCTGCTGTAACTGGTGCTGCAAACCATGATCCCATTCCAGTCGCTGTAATAAACTCTCCAGAAAGGCAATGAGCACAGCAGTGCCTATCCGTTCCAGGCCATGCACTCCGCCTGTCAGTAATAAACTGGGTTTAGCCGGGTCGAATTCAGCCAGTTCAATTAAATAGCTCGGATAGGAATGAGGGCCTGACTGAAAACGCGCCAGCTCTGTCGCTTTAACAGAGGCAGGTAAAGCGTCTATCAGCGCTTCCAGCCGGATCAGCTCAGGTAACAAAAAGCGGCGTGTTTTGTGTTGCACAGTCAAAGCCAAAGAATTGATTTCTCACCAGAATAAGAGGTTGTACTGACGCAGTTTGGCTTTTTTTGATGAACTTTTCGTGACAGGATTGGCCAGACAACAACAGGGACAAAACTCTGGTAATCAGCAGCCAAGCCATGCATACTTTTATAGCTTTTGAGGCTGAAGTTGCAGCCAGGTGGCCCGACACTCAGCCTCTTTGCAATGCAAATGACTGTGGCTATATCAACTTATTTTCCCGGAGACTGTGGTTATGCGTTTCACCCTCGTACTACTGCTGGTGTCCCTGCAAAGTGCCTGCGCCTACAGCCAAAGAGGCTCGGATGAATGGTGGTATGACAAAATGCAGCGTGATCACCGCTCACAGTGCAATCTGCTGCCCGAGCAGGTGAAAGTCCAATGCCTTGAACGTCAGGGTGGCAGTTATCAGGATTATCTGAAGCAAAAAGAATCAGCACAACAGCAAGCTACAACACCAGCTTCTGAGCCAGAAAGTCAATAAAACAGCGCACTCTTGGATTGGCCTCCCCTTCACTGTAATAGACAGCATAGACCGGCATCAGCACCTGCTCTCGCATATGTTCCAGCACAGGTACTAAAAGTCCGGCTCTGATATCCTCCTGGGTCATAAAACCAGATAAACAGGCGATACCGTTGCCATGCAGTGCCAGTTGCCGGACTGTTTCGCCACTGTCGGCGGAAAGATAAGGTGTAATTTTGTAAAATTCGCCGTCCTGGTCCCGCACTGGCCAGCGGTTTAAATTCTCAGCAGAACTAAAACCTATGCAGCGGTGCTGTGCCAAATCAGAGAGCGATTCAGGGCTACCAAAACTGGCCAGATAAGCCGGGCTTGCTAATAAACGCCGGAAACCCGCGCCCAATTTACGTGCTTTTAAACTGGAATCCGTTAATTCCCCAAAACGTATCGCCACGTCCACCCGCTTTTCAATCAGATTAATAAAAGACTCGGAGGAGTCGAGCGTCAGTTCTATCTCCGGATAAAGCGCCAGAAACTCTGAAATAAGCGGCACCAACTGGTGCAGAATAAAAGGGGTGGCCGAGTCGACACGTAATTTACCCGCAGGTTTATGGCTGCGGTCCATCAAAAAATGATCGGCCTGGGCTAACTGGCGCAAAATACTGCAGGCTTGCTGATAATACCATTCACCTTCAGAAGTCAGACGTAAACTGCGGGTGGTGCGCACCAATAAAGCCACGCCCAAACGTTGCTCCAGCTGTTTAACCCTGCGACTGATCACAGAAGTCGCCTGACCCAGTTGCTCAGCTGCTGCGGTAAAACTGCCGGTTTTTACTACTGTAACAAAGGTATCGAGCTGTTCAGTTTGCCCCGCCATTATTGCCTCCATAGCAACAGATATTTGCCATTACCACTATTTTTCACAATAACAAATTCCAGCACACTGACGCCACTTTAAATTAGCGGAGAAATTGTATGCCACTCGCTTTATGGGCCTTAACCTTAAGCGCTTTTGCCATAGGCACCACTGAATTTGTCATAGTGGGCTTATTACCTGTGATAGCTGCCGATCTGGCCGTGTCTTTACCTTCTGCTGGCCTTCTGGTCAGTTTATATGCCCTGGGGGTTGCTCTGGGTGCACCTGTACTGACGGCGCTTAGCAGCAAAATGCCGCGTAAAACTTTGCTGATTGGCTTAATGGCGCTATTTACTGTTGGCAATTTATTGGGCGCTATGGCACCGGATTATTATTCTTTGATGCTGGCCAGGGTACTGACAGGTATGGCGCATGGGGTGTTTTTCTCCATTGGCTCCACTATAGCCACCAGTCTGGTGCCCAAAGACAAAGCCGCCAGTGCTATAGCCCTGATGTTTACCGGTTTAACTGTGGCTTTGGTCACAGGTGTGCCCTTGGGTACTTTTGTCGGTCAGTACCTGGGTTGGCAAGCCGTATTTTATGCTGTGGCCGCTTTAGGTTTTATTGCGATGATTGGCTCTGCTTTGCTGGTGCCAAACAACTTACCCCAGCAAAAATCCGCTACTTTTGTCGAGCAGCTGCAGGTATTAACCGAACCCCGTTTGCTGATGGTGTATGCCAAAACTGCTTTGGGTTACGGCGGCAGCTTTATTGCCTTTACTTACCTTGCGGCCATCTTGCAGGACGTGTCTGGCTTCAGTACTGATCATATCGCCTTATTGATGCTGCTTTATGGTGTATCTGTGGCTGTGGGTAATATCTGGGGCGGAAAACTGGCCGATAAAAAAGGTCCTGTAGCTGCTCTGAAACTGATTTTTTTGGGTCTGGTCGCTGTGCTTCTGCTGTTAAGTTTTACCGCGCCGCACCCGGTGCTGGCTGCGTTAACCGTATTGTTATGGGGTGCAGTGGCTTTTGGTAATGTACCTGGTCTGCAGCTGTATGTGGTGCGTCAGGCGGAGATTTACACTCCTAAAGCTGTGGATGTCGCCAGTGGTCTGAATATAGCGGCTTTTAACTTAGGTATAGCCTTTGGAGCCTGGGCTGGTGGTGTAGTGGTCAGCCAGTTTGGCTTGATGTATACGCCCTGGATTGGTGCTTTGATTGTGTTGCTTGCTTTTGCCTTAACCCATCAGAGTGGAAAACTGGATCAGAAACGTAGAGCGCAAGCCGCCTGATCTGTACAAAAGCCTGACTGTTACAGCTCAGGCTTTTTTCGTTAGCTGAATGCGGTAAAAATCGACCATCTCATTTTTATCAGGCACCAGTACCTGACCATGCTGTTCAAAGCCTAGTTTTTGCAATAAAGCTTTAGAGGCCTGATTAGCCGGGGATACTATGGCAACTACTGTTGTCAAAGCTGTGTGCTTCGCAGCATAAGCCAGCACAGCACTGGCAGCTTCATAGGCATAGCCCTGGCCAAAATACTCTGGCAGATAAGCATAACCTAAGTCGGTTTCAGCTAAAAAATCACGTTTAATCAGGCCACACATACCTATGGCTTCACCTTGCCGATTTTCAGCCAGCCACATGCCATAACCATGCTTTGCATAACTGGCGATAGCCCCCTGTTGCAGATTGTTTTCAGCATCAGCAATAGTACGCACCCCTTTATCACCTATATGCTGCAAAAAACTCGGGTCGTTATACAAACGCAAAGCAAAAGCTGCATCGCTTAATTGCAGCTCACGCAGAGTTAAACGTTCAGTTTGAATGCTCATCGCCTTACCTTCTTTATGCAAAAACAGCAGCCAAAGCTGCTGTTTTTTCAGGTCATTCGTTTTAGTTTAATGACTTAACCACTACGGCATCATCCGGGTTTTCCGGCTCAGGTTTTACGCCTACAACAGGCTTTTGCCAGTAGTCAGCATTTTTAATACCTAAAGCTTCAGGGTCAAATTGAGGATCTTTACCTGCGGCTTTTTGCGCTTCGTAGTCACGCAAACATTTAAAAGCCACGTTACGTAGCAGAATAATAGCGATGATGTTCAGCCAGGCCATTAAGCCCACCCCTATATCACCTAAGGCCCAGGCCAAATCTGCGGTTTTAATAGTGCCGTAGACTGTGGCGGTAATAATGCCCACTTTTAATAAAAAGGTCAGCCATGGACGGCGCACAGTGCGGTTGATATAGGCTATGTTAGTTTCGGCAATGTAGTAATACGCCACTATAGTGGTGAAGGCGAAAAACAATAAAGCTATAGCAACAAACAAAGAACCAAAACCCGGCATGACGTTTTCCATGGCTGTTTGCACATAACCAGGGCCAGCAGCAACCCCTTGCACCCCAGTGTACAAGGCTGTGCCATCTTCAGCCTGCACATTGTATTGGCCGGTAATTAACAGCATAAAAGCGGTCGCAGAACAGACAAACAAAGTATCGATATAAACGGAGAAACCTTGCACTAAACCTTGTTTGGCCGGGTGGCTTACTTCAGCCGCAGAAGAAGCATGCGGACCAGTGCCCTGACCTGCTTCGTTAGAGTACACCCCACGTTTGACTCCCCACATAATAGCCATACCAAGGATGGCACCAAAGCCGGCATCCAGACCAAAAGCAGAGGTGAAAATCAGTTTAAGTACAGAGGGCAGCTGGCCAAGGTTCAGGAAGATAATAATACAGGCGACTATGATGTAACCCAGCGCCATAAAAGGCACCACCACCTGAGCAAAGGTGGCGATACGTTTTACGCCACCAAAAATAATAAAGCCCAGAGCAATAGCAAGCACAGCCGCTGTGACATTACGGTCTATCCCCAACGCAGTATTTAAACTTTCAGCGATAGAGTTGGCCTGAACACCAGGCAGCAATAAACCTGTGGCAAAAATAGTAGCTACAGCAAAAGTCCAGGCATACCATTTCATACCTAAGCCTTTTTCAATATAAAAAGCCGGACCACCACGGTACTGATCATTCAGTTTTTCTTTGTAGACCTGACCCAAAGTGGACTCCACAAAGGCCGAACTGGCGCCTAAAAAGGCAACAACCCACATCCAGAACACAGCGCCCGGGCCACCGAACGTAATAGCTGTAGCAACACCGGCAATATTACCTGTGCCCACCCGACCCGCTAAGGTCATAGTTAAAGCCTGAAAGGAAGAAACACCACTGGCCGAACTTTTGCCTTCCATCATCAGACGGGTCATTTCCCGCACATGACGTAGCTGTAAAAAACGTGAGCGGATAGAAAAATATAAACCTACGCCAAGGCATAACAAAATGAGCGCAGGGCTCCAGATAACGCCGTTGATCGCATTGACAATTTCATTCATGGACCTGTTCCCTAATAGTCAGCTTCAGGTAGCGCAATACCAGCTGAGTCAAATTTAATTTACAGCAAAAAGAATCGCTGCCTCTTTGCCAAAGTGATACAAGATACCGCAAGCGAACCGCGCCGCCTATCGTTTTTTACCGGGCGGAACAGACAATTTTAAACGGCGGCTTTGATCAAAGCACAACTAAAAGCCGTTGGTCACAACTTTGCGTCCAGTAAACCATTGCACTGGTCGATTTCGGTAAGTCTTTGGTTATACTGGCTACATCACAGATCAGAGGGGCTGCTGGTGTTTACAACTGAAATGAAGTCATTAATGCGCTACCACGGCTTGTTTTGGAGCATTATCTTTGCGCTGAGCTTTTTAGGCTGGTGTATGGATTTGCTCATCTGGAAAAAGGTCGATGCGCTGCATTATCTGCTGATGAGTTTTATCAGCGATGCCTCGGCTATGCTGGTCACAGGAGCTTTGTTAGTCTGGTCGCAGCACAAAATTAGTCAGCATAATTTTACTGTCTGGCAACTGGTGCTGGCCGCAGTGTTGCTGACCAGTATTTATGTGCCTTTGGAGAACGCCGTCTGGCTGCTACTGGAAAAAGGCAGCACCTTCGATCCCCGTTTTTTATTCAGTAATCTCGACAGCAATACCCTGGCATTTTTTGTCTGGGCTGCGCTTTACATTGCTTATATTCTGAATCAGCAACGGCATCTGCGTCTGGCTGAATCTGCCCGTTTAAGTCATAAAATACAACAACTGGAATTACAGGCATTGCGGCATCAACTGAATCCGCATTTTACTTTTAACGCGTTAAACTCTGTCTGCGCCTTAATTGAAGCCGAACGTTTTGATGACGCTGAATTGATGTCAGAACAACTGGCCTCTTTTTTACGCTACTCCTTAAGCAGCTCCCCTGATAGCCTGGTAAAGCTGGCCGACGAACTGGCCGCAATAGAAGCGTATCTGGCGCTGCAAAAAACCCGCTTTGGTAACAAACTCAAAGTCGACTGGAAAATTGACCAGAATATCAGGCAACACCTGATCCCGGCGCTGTTGCTGCAACCCCTGGTTGAAAACGCGATTAAATATGCGGTAGCGACTCAGCATCAGGGCGCCACTATTACCATTGCCGGACAACAACACAATGGTCAGTTGTGCCTGCAGGTGGAAGATGATGGGCCAGGAGAGAAAGCGGCAAAACAACAGGGACAAAGTTCAGGTGTGGGTTTAACCAATATTCAAAACCGTTTAAGCCAGCATTTTGGCACAGCAGCCAGCCTGGTCGTTCAGGCGAAACAACAAGGTTTTCTGGTCTCTATTCAGTTACCCTTGCAAGGGACAGTCGTATGAATACCAGCCTCAGATTAGACATTAATAAAGAAAGATTCTGGTACTGGCACTTAGTGTTCTGGCTCTGTTATTTGCTGATTAAGTTTATTCATTTGGCCATGTTAGTGCCGCTGGATGACAGAATTCTGTTCCCGTATCTGGTGATTTATACCCTGCTGAGCGCAGTCAACTTTGTAGTAACAGGCTACCTTGGACAAAAAGAGCTGGCGCTGAATATCAGTATTAAACAGCAGGCACTCCGGCTGGCCAGGTGGCTCATTCCACTCTGGCTTGTGCTGACGCCGGTCCGGCAGTATATGATGATCAACTATGCGCTGATGCCAACGGAAACAGACTCTGTGCTGCGTTATGCCATGGCCTTTAATCTGGTGTTATTGCCCATAGCTGGCTGGTTTGCATTGTTTTTGGTCTACAAAGCCAACCTGTTCAACAGAGCTGAATTCAGGCAACAGCAGGAACTGGCCCGTCAGGCCCGGATGGCCCGCTTAAAAGTATTACGTTATCAGCTGAATCCCCATTTTATGTTTAACACTTTAAATGCACTGAATTCCCTGATAGTGCAACATAAAGGTCTGGAGGCTGAAAACCTGATCCTGCAACTCTCCAGCTTTTTACGTCATTCGCTGAAAAATCATACTGAACACTTAATTCCGCTGAAAGAAGAGCTGGATGCCCTGGCGTCTTATCTGGCTATTCAGCAGGTCAGGTTTGGTGATCGGCTGAAAATAAACTGGCAATTGGATGAACAGGCTTTGCAACAACCAGTCCCCCCACTACTTATGCAGCCACTGGCGGAAAACGCCATTAAATATGCGGTTTCTGAACTCAAAGGCCACGCCAGCATCGACATCGAAGTCACCCAGGATTCCGATGTGCTGTTGCTCAAACTATCGGATAACGGTCCAGGCACTCAACTTGCTGCAGGTTGGCCACAACAAGCCAGCTTTGGCAGTCTGCATAATCTGGCAGAACGCCTTAGCCTGTTGTTTTATGGCAAAGCCAGTTTAAGTTTTCATCAGGACCAGAATAAATTTACCGGACAAATTTCATTACCTCTGGAGTTACTGCATGCAGCAGATTAAAACTGTGATAGCCGACGATGAACCCCTGGCCGGTGAGGCGCGCGGCGCCGGGCGCCCGGGCGAA